>CALLYN010000556.1 GCA_937858455.1 uncultured Kouleothrix sp. | reverse complement strand
GCCCCGAGCGCTGCTGCCTGCTCTGGGCGAGCACACGGCTCGCCCTTACGGCCCCGAGCGCTGCTGCCTGCCCTTCCGCGCCACGAGGCATGCGCCACAGGCGCTCCGCACGGGCTGGCCTGCTTTTACAGGGCCTGGGCGAAGCCCCAGCGGGGAGGCAAGGGGCGAGTGACCGCCCCTTGCCGCGGGGCGCGGGGGCGCGAAGCTCCCGCGCGCAAGCACCTACTTGATCGGCGGCGTCGTGCTGCTGCCCACCACGCCGTGCGTATTCTCGTAGCCACGTTGCGGCGTGCCGACATACGGGAACGTTGGCAGGAACGGCTTGTCGTTGGCGTTCACGCCGTCGCCCACCGCGTTGTTCGGGCTATTGTTCGGCAGGCCGAACAGCGAGTTCAGCAGCGTGCCGTAGCCGTCGGCCACCGCGCGCAGCTCGATATCGGTGATGTCGTCCTCGAGGCGGCGGCCGTTCGGGAAGCCGGCCAGGTCGCCATTCAGCACGCCCAGCGGGTCGCCCTTGCCAACCTCGGCGGTTGGCGCGATCGCCACGTTCAGGCGCAGCAGGTCGGCCGGGGTGCTGCCGGTGTAGTTCAGGTTCTTGCCGCCCGGCAGCGGCACGCCGGTCAGCAGGATGAGCGAGAGGTCGGTGCGGCCGGTGGTGCGGGCCGGCTTGCCGCCCAGCGACACGATCGCGCTGCCGTAGAGCGTGTTCACGATCCCGGCCAGCTCGGGGTTCTCGTAGTACTTCACGAACTGCTTGTCCTGCGAGGGGTCGCTGGCGTTCCAGTAGTCCTTCTTGCCCAGCGGGATGATCACCTCGTTGATCAGCGGGTTGCCCAGGCGCGACACCTGCACATACTTGCCCGAGCTGCGCTGCGTGCCGTCGTCGCGCAGCACGCGCCGGCTCATGCGGCTGGCGCTGGCGTAGATGCCGATTACCGCGTTCGGGTCATCGCTGTTCTTGGGCGTCTTGCCATTGCGCGTTAGGTCTTTGCTGGGTACCTGGATGGCGATCGTGTGGGTGTTGTAGCCGCCCACGCCATCAATGCCAGGGCCGGCGTCGAGCGGCACCAGGTGCGCCGGGTTGAACGGCCGCAGACCACCCAGGTCGAAGATCGAGCCCAGGTCGACGAAGAACGGGTCGTCGCGCTGGCCGGCGAACACGGTCACGTTATCCTGGATCTTGCGCACGGCGGCGGAGGCCAGCGCCTCGTAGTTCGGCGTCGAGCGCGGGCCGACATTGACTGGCGGCGTGGGGATGTTGCTGCCGATCTTGTCGGCCTTGCCGTTCTTAACGCGCGTCACGTCGTAGAACTGCGGCGTGTTCCAGTTCTTGTCGTCGAGCGAGGCGATCGGGCCGGTGGCGTACAGGAAGGTGTTCGGGTTGCGCAGGCGCGTGTTGAAGCGGAACTGGTAGGCGATGTCTTCCTTGCCGTCGCCGGTGTTGTCGATCTTGATCTCGTACAGCACGTCGTCGTCGAATGCGGCGAAGTTCGGGCCGCCGGCCGGCTCTTCCAGCGGGATGTAGTTGGCGATGATCGTGACCGTATCGGGCTTGTCGGGGCTGACGAACGCGTACAGGTCGGTGTTGTCGGCCGCCGGGTCCTTGCTGATCAGCGGCGCCTCGCGGTGACTCGACGCCATGGTTCCGGCCGGCGCCAGCGCCAGCAGCATCGCGGCGATACCCATAAGCGCGGCGATCGAGAGAATAACCTTACGTTTCACGTTCCAGTACTCCTTGCTGCGATTCGTAGTTATCGGGCCAGTTTGAGTAGAAGTATTGCCTCGATCCTCCTCCTTCTTCCGATCACCCCCTTTCGCGCTGAACGACACATGTTTCCGATTTTATGGCAAAGCGGTGGCCTGACTGCACAATGGCAGCCTTTTATGCGCACGGCAAAGCTCTGGTGCAACCACCAGCGTAGTACGCTTTCCGCGCCAGCTATATCGCCGTTATCTGTGAGATTGTGTCGCTCTGATATGAAATACGAAGAAACTATACGTTTGGATGTATAGACATGTAATTTTTACGGAAAATATACAAATACTGGGTTCGACATCGCATGATTCGGGGGCATTATCGAGCGGGCGCAAGATCGCCGCGAAATTCAGCCGCTGTAGGGGCCGATTAGGACTCGCGCAAGAGTGCGCTACGAAGCAGGCGCTACACTAGCGCCATCGAACGAGCCCAAGAATGCTGCCTACCCATAGTAACCGCCGTTTTTGCCAGGATGTCGGCATCGCCGCGCGGGCGCGACACGCAGAAAGGCAGGAATTCCATGCAGAATGCGGTAGCAATTGCCCCAACAATCAGCCGCAGAGAAGGGAAACAACGCGTGGAACCAACCCGTACTTCGAGTACGCCTCGGGCGCCGCTGGCTGGCGCGCCATCCGATGAGGAGCTGATCGCGCGGGTGTGCTGGCGCGAGGAGCCGGCGCTGGGCGCGATCTACGACCGCTATCACCGCTTGATCTTTACGATCGCGCTGCGGATCGTCGGCGACCGCGACCTGGCCGAAGAGGTGGTGCAGGATGTCTTTCAGGCGGTGTGGCTGTCGGCGGGTAGCTTCCAGCCTAACGGTAGCCTTTCGGCCTGGCTGGTGGGCATTACGCGCCACCGCGCGATCGATGCTACCCGCTCGCGGCGCTTCCGCGCCCGCGCCCGCGAAGACATGCTCGACGACGACCGCCTGGTGGGTGTGGCCGCTGCCGACGCGTCGGCCGATGGGCTGCTGCTGCGCGCGGTGGTGCGCGCGGCGCTGGCCGAGCTGCCGGCCTCGCAGCGCCAGGCGATCGAGCTGGGCTACTATGGCGGGCTGACGCACGCCGAGATCGCTACGCGCCTGGGCGAGCCGGTCGGCACGATTAAATCGCGCATGCGCATGGGCCTGATGAAGCTGCGCGAGCTGCTGAAGGCTGAAGAGTAGCGGGGCAGGGCCTTGTGTTGCCTGAGCTGAGATAGCCGCACGGGCGCGATATATCGCGCCCGTGCCATCGGCCGGAGTGTGCCGGTAGCGCGTGGCCTAGCGCTCGGCGAAGCGCCCCGATACGCTCAGCACCTCGCCGCTCGCGGCGCGCCCGCGCAGCTCGCTGATCAGCGCATCGACTTTCTCGGGGGTATCGAGGTTGCGGTAGTATTCGAGGTTGGCCTGCAGCATCGGCGCGCGGTCGCAGTCGGCCAGGCACTTCACGCGCTGTAGCGTAAACGTGCCGTCGCCGGTGGTCTGGTTCACGCCAATCCCCAGCTTCGACTCAAGCGTGGCCACCAGCTGCTCGGCGCCCAGGAAGCAGCACGGCACGTCGTCGCATACCTGCAGCACCCACTTGCCCACCGGCTTATCGTAGAACAGCGTGTAGAAGCCGACCACCTCGAACACGTCGGTGGGCGGCAGCTCGAGGATGCCCGCCACCTCGCGGATGGCCGCGTCGTCGAGGTGCCCGTAGGCATCCTGGGCGACATACAGCAGCGGCAGCACCGCGCTGCGGCGGTTGGCATAGCGCGCCAGAATGGCGTCGATCTCGGGGCCGTGGTTGTCACGCAAAGCCATACTTTTATCCTAGCATTGAAGACAATATGCGTTACGGATTGGCAAGTTGCAGCTTCCAGGCTAGCAGGTTGATAACCTTCGAACTTGCGAACCTTCAAACCTGCGAACTCGCTACCGGTCGACCTCGCCGAGAACCGGGTCCATCGAGGCGATCAGCGCCACCAGGTCGGCTACCAGGCGGCCCTTGGCGGTGTGCGGCAGCGCCTGCAGGTTGATAAACGAGGGCGCGCGGAAGTGCACGCGGTACGGCTTCGGGCTGCCGTCGCTGACGATATAGGTACCCAGCTCGCCGCGCGGCGACTCAATGCCCACGTACGCGTCGCCGACCGGCGGCTTGAAGCCTTCGGTCCACAGCTTGAAGTGGTGGATCAGCGACTCCATGCTGTGGGTGATCTCGCTCTTCGGCGGCGGCGAGATCTTGCGGTCGGTGGTGGTGAACGGGCCGGGGCCAAGCTCTTGCAGCCGCCGCAGCCCCTGGCGGCAGATCTTCACGCTCTCGCGCATCTCGGCCATGCGCACCAGGTAGCGGTCGTAGATATCGCCGTTTTTGGCGATCGGGATGTCGAAGTCGTACAGCTCATAGCTGCTGTAGGGCATGTCGCGGCGCAGATCCCACGGGATGCCGGCGGCGCGCAGCATTGGCCCGCTGATGCCGTACGCGATCGCCGCGTCGGCGTCGATCACGCCCACGCCCACGGTTCGCTCGAGCCACACCGGGTTGCCGGTCAGCAGGTTCTCGTACTCATCGACCGCGCCGGGCATGATGTTCAGGAACGCCTCGACCGTCGCCACGAAGTCGTCGGGCAGGTCGTAGGCGAGGCCGCCCACGCGGAAGTAGCTGGTCATCAGGCGCGCGCCCGACACCAGCTCGAAGATATCGAGGATCTGCTCGCGCTCGCGGAAGGCGTACAGGAACACGCTCATGGCCGAAAGGTCGAGCGCGTGGGTGCCGAGCCACACCAGGTGGCTGGCGATGCGCTGCAGCTCGGTCAGGATCACCCGCGCCGTCTGGGCGCGCGCCGGGATCTCGCAGTTCAGCAGCTTCTCGACGGCCAGCACATAGCTCAGGTTGTTCGAGAGCGGCGCCAGGTAGTCCATGCGGTCGGTCAGCACCACCGCCTTCTGGTACGTCTTGCTCTCCATGGTCTTCTCGATGCCGGTGTGCAGGAAGCCGACATCGGGCGCCACGTTGACCACCGTTTCGCCGTCGAGCTCGACCACCAGGCGCAGCACGCCGTGGGTGCTGGGATGGTGCGGCCCCATATTCAGCACCATCGTATCTTGCTGGCCCTCCATCGCCGGCTTGGTGATCTCGAGCGGCGAGGGCACGTGATATGGGTACTGCGCCAGCGTTGGCGGCTCGGCAATTGCTGTCATATGGCTTCCTCCGACAAACGACGAACGACGAACAACAAACGACTGAAGGCAATCGTTGGTCGTTGGTCATTGGTCGTTGGTCATTCTTTGGCGAACGGCTTGTGGGCGTAGATCTGATCCTGGTTGAAGCTGAACGCGACTTCCTCGCCGCCCAGCGGCACGTCTTTGCGCTGCGGGTGGCCCTGCCAGTCGTCGGGCATCAGGATGCGCTGCAGGCCTGGGTGGCCGCTGAACGGGATCCCCAGCAGGTCGTACGTCTCGCGCTCCTGCCAGTTCGCGGTTGCCCACAGGCCGATGAGCGTCGGCACTGCCTCGCCGTCGTTCGCGCCAACCTTCAGGCATACGCGGTGGCGGTTGCTGTACGAGAGCAGGTGGTACACCACCTCGAAGCGTGGCGTGCGGCCCAGGTAGTCGACGCCGCAGAGGTTCTCGAGGAAGTTGTAGCGCAGCACCGAGTCGTCGCGCAGCGCGCGCGCTACGTCGACGATCGCGTCGCGCCGGACATAGATGCTCAGGTCACCGCGGTACTCAGCGGTGCGCTCGATCGCGTTGGGCAGCGCGGCGCGCAGCCGCTCGATCACCGTTGCGTTGTCCATAGTTCCTCAATAGTTTGCATGCGCCAGCATGGTACTTTTGCTGTGTTCGGTGTTTGTGCTCTGCAAGCGCAACCACCGAGAACAAAAATGATCAAGTAGTGCTCTGCCGGAGG
>CALLYN010000555.1 GCA_937858455.1 uncultured Kouleothrix sp. | reverse complement strand
CCCGCCCAGCGCCGCCAGCGGCGCCGGCGCGCGGTAGCGCACCCGCAGCGCCTCAGCGCCATCGTGGTGCTCAAGCTGCAAGCCCTGCGGTGCTACTTCGAGCGTCAGGGTGTGCGCGCCCATGCGCAGCTCGGCCAGCCGCGCCGAGGGCCAGCCGTGCGGTAGGCACGGCGCGACAGCCAGCTCGTGGCGGTGCGCCAGCGGCTGCAGGCCCAGCAGGCCCTCGACAACGCCCTGTACATATAGCCCAGCCGACCATAGCTGCACAAAACACAAACCAATCGGGATCAATTCTTTGAAAGCACCCAGCGTGCCATGAAGTGTGGTTTCGGCAATGTTCAGCAGCAGCCGCAGCCCCAGCTCGGAACGCTCGTAGCGGAAGGCCGCCAGCGCCAGCAGACCCGTCGGAAGTGTCCACACCAGCTGCTCGCGCTCGCGGGTATGCACCAGCCCCCACTCGTTCACCCACTCGCGGGCGATCCGCTCGAGCGCGCGGCGCGCGCGGGCTTCATCGGCCAGCCCAAGCTGCAGCGGCAGCACCACCGTCCAGTGGCCGTCGAGCTGCGGCTGCAAGTCGGTATGCAGCGAGTCGGCGTACATGCCCTCGGCCTCGAGCCACCAGTCCTGCTCGAAGCGCTGGCCCAGCTCGGCCATACGCCCGGCATAGCGCTCGGCGTCGGCCTGCAGCCCCAGCACCGCAGCCATGTCGCGCAGCGCGCGCAGCGCGCCAAACAGGTAGCAGGTGCTGTCGAGCTTGCGCGAGCCCATGCCCTGGCGCTCGACCACCCCGTCGCCGATCGGATAAAAGCCGCCCGACGGCCCCCACAGCGCCGGAAGGTACTCGTCGACGCCTTCCTTGCACAGCGGGTAGGCCAGCCGCAAAAGCGCCTCGTCGCCAGTCCAGCGGAAGTAATCCCAGCAGGCCAGCGCGAACTGCGGCGTTTCCTGGGTGTTGCCGGGGTGAAACACGCGGCCGTTGGTCGTGATCTCGTGGGGGATGCGCCCGCAGCCGCGCGCGCCGTAGTTGGCCAGCGCCAGCAGGGCGCTTTTGCACAGGTCGGCGAAACCGGCGGCGGCGGCGCCCGGCACGGTGTACTCGGTGTCGCAGCCGAACAGCTGCGGGTACTCGGGGATGCCAGCCAGGAAGTAGGGCGGCAGGTTCGGCGCATAGTCGGCGCTGAGCAGCTGCAGGTTGGCTTTCGCCAGCGCGAACGCGCGGTCAACCGCCGGGTCGGGTGTGGCCAGCGCCACGCCAGTGAAGGCGGTGTGCTCGTAGCGCGCGATCTTGTCGGCTAGCAGCGCCTCGCCGGTGCCGGCCAGCTGGCCAAGCAGGTGCCGCGCGCCCTCGTGGCCGCGCTCGTGGTCGGCGACCAGCAGAAATTCCCACGCGGCCTGCTCGCCCGGCGCCAGCGCGAACGGGTACACCAGCGTCGCCACGCGGCCCTGGCCGTGCGGGGCAAACTCGCAGTGGGTGGGCGCAATGCCGGCGCCAAAGGCCACGCCCCAGCGGCCCTGCCACAGCCGATCGTAGCCCAGCACGGCCGAGCCATCGAGCCAGTACTCGCCGCCGCCGACACTCAGGCCGCCAAACCAGCAGCCCAGAAACTTCAGCCATATCGAAAGCCGCAGCTCGCCGGCGCGCGGGCGCGTGCCATCGTTGCGCAGCGCCAGCAGCGACACAAACGCGGCATGCTCCTCGGCCACGAAGTCGCGCCGGCGCACCGCCAGGTCGGCCTGGCTATAGCGCCACTCGACATGCGAAAGCGCCTCGGTCAGCGTCACGGCCGAGGGCGCAGGTGGCTCTTCGCCGGGCTCGGCCACCTGCAGCGTCAGGCCATCGGCCACCTTGACCGGGTGCGCCCAGATGCCACCCATCTCGCCAGCCAGGTGCTCGGCGCCGATCGGCTGGATGCCGCCGCCGACCAGGCCGACATAGTACAGCTTGCGGCCAGCCAGGAAGTACGGAATCGCTTCCCTGGCGCCCTCGCCGCCCGCCACGCGGTGCGGGCCAAATTGCAAGCTATGTTGCGCAATCTGCATCATGGTATCGCTCGCCGCTGCACAGCTTCTGCTGCGAAATGGTATGAACGTAAACGTTTGCGCTCCGAGGCCAGAAATATGGGTGACGTAATCAGAGACGCCACCCACGACGCAGGTTATGGTCAGGCTGTCGCCCGCACGATCAGCTGTGGCGGCAGCAGCACCTGGCGCGGCCCTGGCTCGTTGCCGAGCACGCGCAGAAACATCGCAATCAACTCGTCGCACACCTGGTCGAACGGCTGCTGCATAGTTGTGAGCGGCGGGGCGGTATGCGCCGCAAGCGGCAGGTCGTCGAAGCCGGTGATCGCATAGTCGCGGCCGGCCAGCAGCCCGTGGTTCATGGCCACGCTCATTGCGTAAATCGCCAGCATATCGCTGGCGGCCACAAACGCGGTTGGCGGCTCGGGCAGCGCCAGCAGGCGCTCCATGGTCAGGCGCGCTTCGCTCTCGTTGGTGAGCGCCACAGTGAAGTGCTGCGGGTCGACCGGCAGGGCGAACTCGCGCATGGCTCGCAGGTAGCCGTCGCGGCGGTGCAGCGCGTACGAGTAATCGAGCGGCATGCCCAAAAACGCGATCCGGCGATGCCCGCGCTCGATCAGGTGGCGCGTGGCGGTATAGATGCCCAGCTCGCCGTCGACGTCGACATAGGCGTAAGGCACGTCGACGGCACTGCGGCCAAAGGCGATAAAGCTCAGGTTCTGCTCGGCCAGCAGCTTCAGCCGCTGGTCGTGCTGGCGCGTGTCGGCGAGGATCAAGCCATCGGCGCGCCCCGAGCGCAGCAGCCGCGCCAGGTCGGCCAGGTTGGCCGCGCCGTTGGTCGCCGGGTGGATCAGCAGGTCGAGGTTGAAGCGCGCGCAGCGCTCGGCCAGAACCGTGATAAAATCCTTGAACAGCAGGTCGGCCGCAGGCCGATTGCTGACATCGGCGACATACGCGACGGTGTTGGTGCGCTGGCCCTGCAAGCTGCGCGCGATCGCGTTGGGGTGGTAGTTCAGCTCATTCGCCACCGCCACAATCTGGCGGCGCTTGTCGGGGCTGACGCCGGGTACGTTGTTCAGCGCGCGCGAAACAGTGGCCGGCGATACGCCCACGCGCTCTGCGATCTCGATGATGGTGCGCTTCGACATGGCTGGCTCTACGATCATCACTGCTCTCGGACGACGCGATGCGGCCAGGTTCGCTGGCTGGGGGGACGCGAGCGGTGCGAGCCAGCGGTGAAGGGTTATTCTACTGAAAACGTTTGCGTTGCCGAAATCATAGTTGAAAACGTTTGCGCTGTCAAGAGGCAATTTCAATTTCACCAAAGGCAGTACATTTAGGAGCTACGCACTTGCGTCATTCGGCTTCCTCAAGCGCCGAGATTGAGCCTGCGGCAGCGTGGTACGTGTTGATCTTCTGTGTCCATTTTGGCCGTTCGCGGCCAAAAAGAGATGATTTTGGAGGGCTTGCGCCCTCCAAAGCCTCCCGCGCGGGAGGACACCGCGTAATTCCTGTGAAGGAGCGGATCGTATGAGCGAACAAGCAGCCCGCCCCGCGCCCGAGATTCGCACCTGCGATATTGTGCTGCCGAATCAAACGAATAACTTCAGCACGATGTTTGGCGGCGAAGTCATGGCGATGATGGACAAAGCCGCGGCAATCGCCGCCCTACGCTTTTGCCGTCAGCCGCTTGTCACCGCCTCCAGCGAGCGGATCGACTTTCGCACGCCGATCCACGCAGGCGAGATCATCGAAGCGATTGCGCGTGTGATCTACGTCGGCCGCACCTCGATGATTGTGCGCGTGCATATCTACGCCGAGCACCCGCTGAAAGGCGACAAGCGCGTATGCACAACCGGCTATTTCAGCATGGTCTCGGTTTCTCCGCAGGGGCAGCCGCTGCCGGTGCCGCGCCTGTCGCTGGACGACGATCAGGCGCAGGCCGAATGGGTTATTGGCGAGGAGATACGCCAGATGATCGATCTGCGGCGCAAGCGCGCAGGCTAGTGCCGCGCTGCCGGCGGTTTCGGCGAAGCGGGGGCGGGCGCAGAGGGTCTGGCGCCGCATCTGCCCTGGCCAGGAGCGGCTTTTGCCTGCGCCCAGCAGCAGAACATGCTATACTGCCGGCACTATGGCACGTGCACCCGCCTTCCAGCCGCATACCCGCCGCGCGCCGCTGCTGGGCGCCCTGGCGTTCGTGGGCCGCCTGCTGCTGGCCTTTGTCAAGCTTGCACTGCTGGCGATCGAGCTGGCCGTGCTGGCCGGGCTGTGTGTCTACTACTACTATGGCCGCGAGCTCGAGGGCCTCGAGGCTGGCATTGGCCGCCACCGCCCAGCCGAAACCACCCAGATCTACGCCCGCGACGGCCAGACACTGCTGTTTGAGCTGGTCGACCCGCAGGGCGGCCGCCGTACCGTAGTCGACCTCCAGCGCATGCCCAAGGCCCTGCGCGACGCGACGATCGCCGTCGAGGACGCCAACTTTTACGAGAACCCCGGCGTCGACCTGCGCGGAATCGTGCGCGCCATGCTCCAGAACTACCAGTCGCAAGAGGTGGTGAGCGGCGCCTCGACGATCACCCAGCAGCTGGTGCGCAATGTGCTGCTGCCGCCCGAGCAGCGCAGCGCGGTGTCGTTCGAGCGCAAGCTGCGCGAGGCCATTCTGGCCTTCAAGGTGTCGCGCAAGTACAGCAAAGATCAGATCCTCGGCATGTACCTGAACGAGGTGTACTACGGCAACCAGGCCTACGGCGTCGAAGCCGCCGCGCAGACGTATTTCGGCAAGCACGTGTGGGAGCTGAACGTCGCCGAGGCCACGCTGATCGCCGGCCTGCCGCAGTCGCCGACGGTGCTCAACCCGCTTACCAATCTTGCGGGCGCCAAGGCGCGCCAGAAGATCACGCTCGGCCTGATGGTCAAGTTCGGCTACATCACCACCGCCGAGGCGCGC
Organism: uncultured Kouleothrix sp.; assembly: GCA_937858455.1. GTDB lineage: Bacteria > Chloroflexota > Chloroflexia > Chloroflexales > Roseiflexaceae > Kouleothrix. The sequence continues at coordinate 4,130 of CALLYN010000555.1, read as the reverse complement.
GCGGCCTTTGGCGCGCCGCTGAACTTTGTGCCGCAGCAGACCAGCCTGGTAGCGCCGCACTTTGTGTTCTACGTGCGCCAGCTGCTCGAGCAGCGCTACGGCCCCGATGTGCTCTACCGCGGCGGGCTGCGCGTCGTCACCTCGCTTGATCTGCACTGGCAGGCCGAGGCCGAGCACGTGGTGCGCGAGCGGCTAGCCGAGCTGCGCGCCCGCAACGCCTCGAACGCCGGCGTAGTGATGCTCTCGCCCGAGGGCCAGGTGCTGGCCATGGTCGGCAGCGCCGACTACAACGACCAGGCGATCGACGGCGAGGTGAACGTGGCGCTGGCGCCGCGCCAGCCCGGCTCGGCGCTCAAGCCGATCGTCTACGCCGCCGCGATGCGCCGCGGCTGGACGCCCGCGACCGTGCTGTGGGACGAGCCAACCGAGTTCAAGCTGTCCGACGGCACCGTCTACGCCCCACACAACTACGACGACAGCTGGCACGGCCCGCAGCGCCTGCGCATGGCGCTGGCCAACTCGCTCAACATCCCGGCAGTCAAGGCCATGGAGTTCGTCGGCGTCGAGAACTTCGTCGAGCAAGCCCACGCCATGGGCATCACCACGCTGAACGACACATCGGCCTACGGGCTGGCGCTGGTGCTGGGCGCCGGCGAGGTCAGGCTGCTCGACCTGACGAATGTGTACAATACCATCCGCAACGGCGGCTACAAGCGCGACCCGGTGCCGATCCTGAAAGTCACGAACTCGCGCGGCGAGGTGCTCGAGAACATCAGCGAGGCGCCCGGCCGCCAGGCACTCGGCGAGCATGGCGAGCAGATCGCCTACCTGCTGACCGATATTCTCAGCGACAATCTCGCGCGCGAGTATATGTTCGGCCCCGGCAACGTGATGGAACTGCCGGACGGCCGGCCGGCGGCGGTGAAGACCGGCACCAGCAACGACTGGCGCGACTCGTGGGCGGTGGGCTTCACCCGCGACGTGACGGTAGGCGTGTGGGTTGGCAACAGCGACGGCGCGCCTATGCAGGAGGTTGCCGGCGTGAACGGCGCCGGCACGATCTGGCGCGAGATCATGGATCGCTACCACGCCGGCCGGCCGATCCTGGCATTCCCATCGCCCTCGGGCATTAGCACCGCCGCGATCTGCGCCGACACTGGCGCGCTTGCCGCCGACGCCTGCCCGAGCCGCATCGAAGAGCATTTTGTCGCCGGAACCGAGCCCAAAACCAGCGATGTGTTCTTTAAAACCGTGAAGGTGGCCGGCGACGGCAGCTGCCTGGCCGCGCCCTACAGCCCGCCCGCCGAGGTGCGCGAGCAGCGCTTCCCGGTGTACCCGGCCCAGTTCCAGCAGTGGGCCGCCGACCACGGCGTGCCGCAGGTTCCCAGCAAATATTGCCCGCCACCACAGAGCAAGCCCGAGGCCAGCATCGCGCTGATCGGCCAGCCCGCCGCCGGCGCTACGATCACCACCACCCAGGTGCTCGTGCGCGGCACTGCGCGCGGCGGCTATACGCTCGACTGGAGCAGCGCCGCCAGGCCCGACGCGTGGCAGCCGCTCGCCGAGGGCGCGTTCGGCGTTACCGACGGCATCCTAGGGGTCTGGCGCACCGCCGAGCTGCCGCCCGGCGATTACCTGCTGCGTCTGCGGATCATCACCCCCGACGGCGTGACCGTCGAGGCCCGCAACGCTGTGAAAATCGTCCGCTAGGCCGCCTTTCGCCTGCTGCCGCGGCCCGGCAGAAGAGCGACAGGCTTTGGCGCGACCGACGCTTTCAGGTTTGCAACCGAGTCTTTGACAGATCTTTGACAGAATCGCCCTCGATCCGTACCATACAACCACACACAATCATCGCACGAGGAACCGGCCATGCCATCCAGCATCCTCTATAACGGCCCGATCTACACGCTCGACCCAGCGCTGCCGCGCGCCCAGGCGCTCGGCATCCGCGACGGCCGGGTGGCCGCGGTCGGCAGCGAGGGCAAGGTGCAGGCCGCTATGGGTGGGCGCGCCGAGCCAATCAACCTGCGCGGCCGCGCGGTGATCCCTGCGCTCACCGACGCGCACGTGCACCTGGTGGGCTACGCGCTCGCTCGCCGCGATCTGCGGCTCGACGGCCTGGCCGACTACGACGATGTGCTGCGCCGCGTCGGCGACGCCGCGCACCAGCTCGCCGCTGGCGAATGGCTGCTTGGCGGCGGCTGGGATCACACGCTGTGGGGCGGTCGCTGGCCGCGTGCGGCCGACCTCGACGCACTCACGCCCGGCCGGCCCGCGCTGCTGGTGCGCAAAGACGGCCACTCGGCTTGGGCCAACAGCCGCGCGCTCGAGCTGGCCGGCATCGACGACACCACCCCCGACCCGCCTGGCGGCACGATCGGGCGCGAAAAGAAGCGCGCCACCGGCATTCTGCTCGAAACCGCGATCGACCTGGTGCGCGCACATATCCCGCCAACCACGCAGGCCCAACGCCTCGACGCGCTGCGCGCCGCCTGTGTCGAGGCCCACTCGTACGGTATGGCCGGCGCGCATATCCCATCCAGCCTCGCCGCCGGCGATAGCGCCAGTGTGCTGCGCGATCTGCAGGCGCTGCGCGCGCGCGGCCACCTGGGCCTGCGCTGCCTGGTGCACCTCGGGCTCGACGCGCTCGACCACGCGCTCGAGCTAGGCCTGCGCAGCGGCTTCGGCGACCGCTGGCTACGCCTCGGCGCGGTGAAGATGTTCGCCGACGGCTCGCTTGGCTCCGAGACGGCCGAGATGCTCTCGCACTACGAGGGCCGCCGTCACCTTGGCGCGGCGACCATGGACACCGAGTCGCTGAACGCAGCGGTGGAGCGCGCCCTGGCTGGCGGCATCGCCGTAGCCATCCACGCGATCGGCGACGCCGCCAACCGCCGCGTGCTCGACGCGATCGAGTACGCATTGCTGGGGCAGGAAGGCGACAGCGACGCAGCTGGCTCGCAGCGCGCGGCTCGCGATTCTAGCGCTATACCCAACCGGATCGAGCACTGCCAGATCGTACACCCGGACGACATCCCCCGCTTCGCAGCGCTTGGCGTGATCGCCTCAATGCAGCCGATCCACGCTACTTCCGATATGGACATGGCCGAACAGCTGTGGGGCGATCGCTGCGCGAGCGCCTACGCTTGGCACGCGCTCCAAGAGGCCGGCGCTACGCTGGCGTTCGGCTCCGACGCGCCGGTCGAGCCGCTGAACCCCTGGTTCGGCATCCACGCGGCTGTTACCCGCCAGCGCCGCGACGGCACCCCGCCCGGCGGCTGGCGCCCCGAGCAGCGCGTCGATATCACATCGGCCCTGCGCGGCTTCACTGCCGGCCCGGCAGTGGCAGCCGGCGCGGCCCACGAGCAGGGCACGCTGGTGCCGGGCGCGCTGGCCGACCTGGCGGTACTCTCGGCCGATCCGTTTAAAATCGACCCCGCCGAGCTACACGCGGTCACATCCGAGCTCACAATGATCGAAGGGGAGGTGGTATGGACGCGGCCATAGAAACACTGCTGCGCCAGGGTATCGCCGCCGCAAAGGCCGGCCAGCGCGATGAAGCACGCCAGCTGCTGACGCGCGTGGTCGAGTCCGACGAGCGCAGCGAGCTGGGCTGGCTCTGGCTCTCGGGTGTCGTCGACGACCCGGCGGATATTCGCACCTGCCTGCAGAACGTGCTCGACCTGAACCCCGACAGTGCGCCGGCCAAAAAGGGCCTGGCGCTGATCACCGAGCAATACGGCGACGCCGTAGCGCCGCAGCCGCCCGAGCACGAGCGCAGCGTTGGCCAGGCCGAACCTCAGCCAGCTCCACCCCGCCGCGATGCCAATGCCGTCACCACCACGACCCTGAACCTGAAACGCGAGGGGCTTGAGCGCGCAGCCGCGCAGTACACGGCGGCCGAGGCCGCGCCCACACAGCGCCCGCCAACCACCCGGCTGCGCGCGCCGGTGTTCGACCCGCTCGGGCCGGGCGCGCCAGCTGTGCGGCCGAATCATCAGCCGCCCCAGCCGATCAATCAGAATCCGCCGCCGCCAACTCTGCTTATGGAGCAGGTGGCCGCGCCAGTGCCCGAGCGCCCGCCCGTGCTGCTCGTGGACGAGCTGGATCGCGCCGACGAGCCTTTCGAG
>CALLYN010000554.1 GCA_937858455.1 uncultured Kouleothrix sp. | reverse complement strand
ACGCCCACGCCCGAGGGTTCGCCCACGCCGCCGGCCGAGACGCCTGGCCCGGCCACGCCGGCGCCGAGCGGCACCGAAACGCCCATTCTCACGCCGGCGCCAACCGCCACGCCCAGCCCAACGCCGTAATGCCGGAATTCTAGCGCGCATCGCGCACAAAACAGCTCAAAGCATAGACAGAAAGCGAGAACCAACCAATGCCGCTCAGCATCAAAGAAGTCGAGCATGTCGCACACCTGGCGCGGCTGCGGCTCTCGGCCGGCGAGCTCGAGAGCTTGCAGCACGAGCTGTCGCACATTCTCGACTACATCGACATGCTCAAGGAAGTGGACGTCGGCAGCGTCGCGCCAACCGCCCAGGTGACCGACCTGGCCAACGTGCTGCGCGAAGACGAAGTGCGGCCCTCGCTGCCGCGCGAAGACGTGCTGGCCAATGCGCCCGACCAGCGCGAGGGCATGTTCCGCGTGAAAGAGATCTTCTAGCTGCAACAAAGCGCGCAGCGCGATCGTATCACCGGCAGAACGCAATCGTGCGGAGCAACAAAGGGGGCTGCAATGTACAACGGAAACGGAAGTTCTTATAGCGGCGGGCCGTATCGGCGCGGCTCGGGCGTGCCGCCGCTGTATCTGTATATCGGCATTGGCGTGCTGGTGCTATTCGGTATCTGGGCGCTGCTCAGCTTCTTCCGCGCCGGCATCGACGGCTACTTCGCGCTGGTGGCCGGCGTGCTGCTGGTGCTCGGCAACCTGCGCGACCTGATCGCCAACCCGTATATGCAGCGCGGCAATGTCTCGCTGCTGAACACGCTGATCGGCGGCGGGCTGATCTTCTTCTTCCTTGGCAAGGGCGGCTTCCCGCCGATCGCCTGGGGCTGGTATGTGCCGGCCATCCTGCTGATGCTGATCGCCGCGCCGCTGATGATCGGCCGGGCGGCGGTATACACCGCGTATGTCAACACCGCGCGCCGCGCGATCGGCACGGTGAAGAGCGCGGTCGGCAGCCGGATCAAGACGTACTAGCGGCGAGAGCCAACAAAAACCGAGAACCGCCTGGCTGTCAGCGGTTCTCGGTTTTTGATTCCCGGCTCTTGCCTACGGGTAGATCCGGTAGAGCATGCGCGGGAAGGGGATCGTCTCGCGGATGTGGTGGGTGCCGGCGATCCAGGCGGTGCAGCGCTCGATGCCCATGCCGAAGCCCGAGTGCGGCACCGAGCCGTAGCGCCGCAGATCCAGGTACCACTGGTAGCTTTCGACCGGCAGGCCGTGCTCGCGCAGCCGCTGCTCGAGCAGCGCTGCGTCGTGGATGCGCTGGCTGCCGCCGATGATCTCGCCATAGCCCTCGGGCGCCAGCAGGTCGGCGCAGAGCGCCACCTCGGGCCGCGCCGGGTCGGGCTCCATGTAGAACGCCTTCACCGCGGCCGGGTATTTCTCCACAAACACCGGCTTGTCGAACTTGCTGGCGATCAGCGTCTCGTGCGGGGCGCCGAGGTCTTCGCCCCATGGGATGGGCGTGGCGGCCTCGACCTGGCCCTGATTCTGCTCGATCAGTGCCAGCGCGTCGTCGTAGCTGATGCGCGGGAATGGCGGCAGGCAGCGCTCGAGCGTGGCGGTGTCGCGCTCGAGCACCTTCAGATCCTCGGCGCGGCGCTCGAGGCAGCGCTGCACGATCGCGCTGACGAAGTTTTCCTGCAGCACCAGGTTGTCTTCGTGCGTCGCGAACGCCACCTCGGGCTCGATCATCCAGAACTCGGTGAGGTGCCGGCGGGTCTTGCTCTTCTCGGCGCGAAACGTCGGGCCAAAGCAGTAGACCTTGCCAAAGCTCATCATGCCGCTCTCGACATAGAGCTGGCCAGTCTGCGCCAGGTAGGCCGGCCCGAGGTCGAAGTACTCGGTAGCGAACAGGTTGGTGGTGCCCTCGGCGGCCACCGGCGTGAGGATCGGCGTATCGTAGCGCACGAAGCCCTGGCTGTTGAGCCACTCCTGGGCGGCGGCGATCACCTCGGCGCGGATGCGCAGCAGCGCGTGCTGCTTGGCCGAGCGCACCCACAGGTGGCGGTGCTCCATGAGAAACTCGGTGCCGTGCTCTTTGGGCTGGATGGGGTACTCCTGGGCCGGCACCTGCACCACCTCGAGCGCGCTGACGTCGAGCTCGTAGCCGCCGGGGGCGCGCGCGTCGGCGCGCACCGCCCCGCTGACGCGGCACGAGCTTTCGAGCGTGAGCTGCTGGGCGGCGGCGAAGGTCGCTTCGGGCACGTTCTTCTTGAATACCACGCACTGGATCGCCCCGCTGCCATCGCGCAGGCGAAGAAAGATCAGCTTGCCCTTCTCGGTTTTATTGGCCACCCAGCCGGCCAGCGTGACGGTCTGGCCGTCGTAGCGGGCGATCTCGGCGACGGTGGCGCTTGGTAGCAGCGACATAGCGCAAACCCCTCTGTGCGTTCGCGTTTGCGGATCGAATTGCGAGGAGTATAGCACAGATGCTGCATATGCGCGGCGCTGCCGGCCTACTCGCCCGTGTCGCCGTCGGGGTCGTCTTTGATCAGCGCGGCGCGAACGCGCTCTTTCTGCTGCTCGGCCTGCGCGATCAGCTGCGAGAAGCGGTGCTCGCCAAACTGATCGTTCAGGCGGTGCGCGTCGCGCGCGAGCCGCCGCGCCAGGGTGGCGCGCTCGTTGAGCGCGCGGTAGGCCGCCCACAGCTGGTAGCTAAGCTGCTCGGTCTGGCTTGCCAGCAGGCTTTCGCGCGAGTAGCTGTGGCCCACCTGGCAGCGGAAGCGCAACAGGTCGCCGTCGTAGAATTCGGCCAGCACGCCGCCGCAGTCGGGGCACGAGAACGGCACAGCTACGCCCTGGTCGGCGGCGCTCTCGAGCGCGGCGGGGCGCATCTCAAGGATGTCGGCGGCGTGATCGGTATCGTCGTCCATGGGCAGATCGCTCCTTTCGGCGGCCGGCTCGCCGGCCAGGTGCGCCAGCATGGGCGCGATCTCGGCCAGCGACAGCACCGCGTCGACGTCGACATACCGGATGGCATTGACCGGCATGCTGGGGAACGGCGCTTCGGCAGGGGCCTGCGCCAGCGCCACGCCGCTACGGCGCTTGATCGCCAGCAGCCCGGCGGTGCCGTCGTCGAGCATGCCTGTCAGGATCACGCCAACCACGCGCGGGCCATAGGCGCGCGCCGCAGTGCGAAAGGTCGCGTCGATCGCCGGGCGAAAGCCGTTCTCCTTTGGGCCTGGCACAATATGGATATGGCCGGGCTCGATCAGCATGTGCCGGTCGGGCGGCGCCAGGTAGATCTGGCCCTGGGCGATCGGCGCGCCGTCGCGCGGGATGCTCGCGGGCAGCGGGCCGGCGCTGCCGAGCAGCTCGGGCAGCAGTGTGGGGCCGCTGGCCGGCAGGTGCTGCACCATGAACACCGCCGCTGGCAGCTCGGCGGGCAGCCCACGCGCAAGCGTAATCAGCGCCTCGACCCCACCGGCCGAAGCGCCAATCACGATGATATCGTGGCCCGGCATACGGTTCCCTTTCCGCTACGGCGCGAGTATTGCTATCCTGGCAGCGCAGCATGAAATATGCCGCCGCAGCGGCTTCGCCCGGTTCGCGAACCCGTCGTATAATAGACTTTATTGGAAATAATAATGGTGGGGGTTTGGGGGCCTGCGGCCCCAAAATCTTCTGTTGGTGGGGCATATATGCTAGCTTTGCTAGCATATATGCCCCACCAGCGAGGTTCGGAGGGGCTTTGCCCCTCCGGCTCCCCTTATGACTTACGCAGTTGGCGAGCTCAGCCTTCGGCAGAGCGGTACCTTATGCCGTAGAGGTGTGCGGTTTTTCCGCGCGGAGCGCGGAAAAACCGCACACAATGATCAAAAAGTACCTTGCTGCCGCAGGCAAGATGTGCGCGGCTTCGGGAAGCCGAACAGCGCAACTGCGTACGTCCTATCCCGTATTTCCAATACAGTCTAATGCATACCAAAGGTGCAGAAGATCGACACGTACAGCATGTCTGAAAAGGGCAAGTGCGAGGGACTTCGTCGCTCCAAACCACCCTTGTCGGGCAGCTTCTAATACTTTTGCGCAGGTGCCGCCCGGCGGCAGCACCTGCGCACTCCGAAGCGCTAGCTGGAGGCAGTATGAAGGCCAACTCGCCGCGCCGCAAATCGCGGGCCAAACCAGCCCAGGAGCCAGCCGAGAGCGACGAAACCTTTCCGATCGTCGGCATTGGCGCGTCGTCGGGCGGGGTTGCGGCGCTGCGCTCGCTGTTCAGCCATATGCCCCCCGACAGCGGCATGGCCTTTGTGGTGATTCTGCACCTGCCGCCTGAATTCGAGAGCAACCTCGCCAGCGTGCTGCAGCAGGTCACCAGCATGCCCGTGACGCAGGTACTGGAGCCGACGCAGGTGCTTGCCAACCATGTGTATGTCATCCCGCCCACCAAGCACCTTTCGATGGCCGACGGCAGCGTGCAGCTCACCGAGCCCGAAGGCCCGCGCGGCCGGCGCGCGCCGATCGACCTGTTCTTTCGCACCCTGGCCGAGACGCACGCGCAGCGCGCCGCCGCGATCGTGCTCAGCGGCAGCGGCGCCGACGGCACGATCGGCGTGCAGCGCATCAAAGAGCGCGGCGGGGTGGTGCTGGTGCAGGATCCGGCCGAGGCCGAGTTCGATGCGATGCCGCGCAATGTGATCGCCACCAGCCTGGTCGATTTCATTCTCGCAGTGGCCGATATGCCCGGCCAGCTGATCGCCTACTGGCGCACCGCCGCGACTATGCACCTGCCCACCGAGGCGGTGCGGCCCGAGATCGAAGCCGACACGCTGCGCGAGATCTTCGCGCTGCTACGCGCGCGCACCGGCCACGATTTCAGCCAGTACAAGCGCCCAACGCTGCTGCGCCGCATCGGCCGGCGCATGCAGGTCACCGGCATGGTCGATCTGGCGGCGTACCTGGCCGTGCTGCGCTCGCGGCCCGACGAGGTGCAGGCGCTGCTGCGCGACCTGCTGATCAGCGTGACGAACTTCTTCCGCGACACCGCCGCCTGGCACGCGCTCACCACGGTGCTCCCGGCGATCTTTGCCGGCAAAGAGCCGGGCGAGCAGATCCGCGCCTGGGTGGCGGGCTGCGCCACAGGCGAGGAAGCCTACTCGGTGGCAATCTTGCTCTACGAGTGCGCCCTGCTGCTCGACCTGCCGCCGACCATCCAGGTCTTCGCCACCGACATCGACGAAGACGCGATCGGCATCGCCCGCCAGGGCGTGTACCCCGACACGATCGCCGCCGATGTCGCGCCCGAGCGGCTCCAGCGCTTTTTTCAGGCCGAGCAGGGCCGCTACCGCATCAAGAAAGAGATCCGCGACCTGGTGCTGTTCGCGCCGCACAACCTGCTGCGCGACCCGCCGTTCTCGAAGCTCGACCTGATCACCTGCCGGAACCTGCTGATCTACCTCAACCGCGACGTGCAAGAGCAGGTGCTGCAGCTGTTTCACTTCGTGCTGCGGCCCGAGGGCGTGATGCTGCTGGGCGCCTCGGAGTCGACCGACGGCGTGCCGGGGCTGTTCGTGCCGATCGACAAAAGCCAGCGCCTGTTCCAGCGCCGGCTCGCTCCCAACGCTGCGCCGAGTACTGTCCCTGGCCTGCCGCTGGTGGGGCCGCCGCACCGGCCGCAGGCCGCCAAGCGCGGCCCGAGCGACGCCGGCCTGCACTCGTTCGGCGAGCTGCACAGCCAGCTGCTGGCCAACTACATCCCGCCTAGCGTGATCGTCAACGAGGACTACGACATCGTGCACCTGTCGCGCGGTATTGGCGCCTTTTTGCAGTTCATCGAGGGCGAGCCGTCGCACAACCTACTCAAGGTGGTGCACCCCGACCTGCGGCTCGAACTGCGCACGGCGTTATTCGCGGCCATGCAGAAGATCAGCGACATCGAGATCCGGCGCGTGCGTATCGCCACCGCTGGCGGTGCGCGCCTCGTCGACCTGATCGTCCGGCCGTTGCAGGCGCCCGATTGGGCCCGCGGCTATGTGCTGGTGGTGTTTCGCGACTTGGCCGACGCCAGCACGTTCGAGCAGTTAGCGCCTAACGATGCCGAGCCGGTGGTGCGCCAGCTCGAAGACGAGCTCCAGCGCACCAAAGACCAGCTGCGCACCACGATCGAGCAGTACGAAACGGCGGTGGAAGAGTACAAGGCCGCCAATGAAGAGCTGCAGGCGATCAACGAAGAGCTGCGCGCCGCCACCGAAGAGCTTGAAACCAGCAAAGAAGAGCTGCAGTCGGTGAACGAAGAGCTGACCACAGTCAACCAGGAGCTAAAGCATAAAGTCGACGAGGTCAGCCAGTCGAACAACGACCTACTCAACCTCATGGCCTCGACCGAGATCGGCACGATTTTTGTCGATCGCGAGATGCGGATCAAGCGCTACACGCCCAGCGCCCAGGTGATCTTCAACCTCATCCCATCCGATATCAATCGGCCACTGACCCACATCACCCACAAGCTCAGCTACACGCAGCTGGCCGCCGACGCGATGGGCGTGCTCGAAACCCTCGCCAAAGTCGAGCGCGAGGTGGCCAGCCAGGACGCGCACTGGTACCTGGCCCGGCTGCTGCCCTACCGCACCGTCGAAGACAAGATCGACGGCGTGATCCTGACATTCATCGACATCACCGAGCGCAAGCGTGCCGAAGAGGCGCTACAGGCCAATGAAATTCGGCTGCGCCTGCTGTTCGAAAGCGTGCAGGATTTCGCGATCTTTACGCAGGATTTGGGCGGGCGGATCGATAGCTGGAGCCCGGCCGCCGAGCGACTGCTGGGCTATAGCGAGGCCGAGGTGCTGGGCCAACCCGGCGCGCTGCTGTTTACGCCGGAAGATCGCACCCAAGGAGCACCGGAACAGGAATTGCAACAGACGCTCCAGAGGGGCCGATCGGAAGATGAGCGCTGGCAGGTGCGCAAAGATGGGGCGCGTTTTTACGCCAGTAGCCTTATGTCGCAGATCCACGACGCGCACGGCACGGTGCAGGGCTTCGTGAAAGTCATGCGCGACCTGACCCGCCAAAAGCAGGCCGACGATATCTTGCAGCAGGGGCAGGCGCTGCTCGAGCAGCGCGTAACAGAACGCACCAGCGCGCTCGCAATTGCCAACCAGCAGCTGCAATCCGAAGTGGCCGATCGCCAGCGCGCCGAGCTGGCGCGCAGCCAGGTGCTGCGCCAGCTCGTCACCGCCCAAGAGGAAGAGCGCCGGCGTATCGCGCGCGAGCTGCACGACCAGCTCGGGCAACAGCTCAGCGCGCTGCGCATCGGGCTCGACCAGCTCGCCGCGCCGCGCCTCAGCCCCGCGCGCGCCAAGCAGCTTGCGCGGCTCCAGCAGATCGCCCACCGGCTCGACCGCGATGTCGACCAGCTGGCGTTCGAGCTGCGCCCCAGCCTGCTCGACGACCTGGGCCTGCGCGCGGCGCTGCAGCAGCACGTCGAGGAATGGGCCGAGCGCCACGGCATCGCCGCCGAGTTCCAGGCGATGCCCGACACGAGCGCACGGCTGGCGGGCGAGATCGAGATCGTGGTGTACCGGGTAGTGCAAGAAGCGCTCACCAATGTGCTCAAGCACGCCGAGGCACACCACGTGAGCGTGATACTCGAGCAGCACGATAACCAGCTCAGCCTGATCGTCGAAGACGACGGGATCGGTTTCGACACCGACGTCGCCAGCACGGGCCAGGCCGGCGAGCGGCGACTCGGCCTGCTGGGCATCCACGAGCGCGTCGCGCTGGTGAACGGCACTGTCACGATTGAGTCGGCCCGGCGAAGCGGCACGACGTTGTTTATACGTATTCCGCTAGGGCCGCGCGGAGGCGCTGATGCGACTTCATAAGCTGCGCATATTTCTCGCCGACGACCACGCCGTGCTGCGCGAAGGCCTGGCGGCGCTGATCGGCGAGCAGATGGACATGGAAGTGATCGGTCAGGCGAGCGATGGCCGCATCGCGATCGATCAGATCCGCGACTGCCGGCCCGATGTCGCGGTCATCGACGTGTCGATGCCGGGCCTGAGCGGCGCGCAGCTCACCGCGCAGCTGCTCGAAACCTGCCCCGAGATCCAGGTCGTCGCGCTGACGCGCCACAGCGAGCCGGGCTATGTGCGCCAGATGCTCCAGGCCGGCGCGCGCGGCTATATGCTGAAGCAAACCTCCGCCGCCGAGCTGCTGAGCGCAATTCGCGCGGTCGCCGAAGGCCGCACCCACCTCGACACAGCCATCGCCGGGCGGGTGGTGCAGAGCTTCGTGCGCACCCAGGCCGCGAACGAAGGCGCCGAGGCCGACCTAAGCGCGCGCGAGGCCGATGTCGTGCGGCTTACCGCATTCGGCTACAGCAACAAAGAAATCGCGACGCGGCTGGGCATCAGCGTGAAGACCGTCGACACCTACAAAAACCGCGCGATGGAGAAGCTCGGGCTGCACAGCCGCGCGGCGCTGGTGCGCTACGCCATGCAGCGCGGCTGGTTCGACGAGAGCTAGCCGCCTGCAAGAAGCTGTAGGGTATTTACCCGACACGCGCTCGGCAATTTCCCCCACACCGGAGTAGCCGCAAAGCTGCTAGACTACATTCACGCCGGTAATAACGCATGCTGGACGAGGGGCGGAGCAGGACGTGTAGGCATTCGAGTTCCATGCCGATGGCACCATGCTCAGTATTACTCGGCGAACGCGGGGCCGCACTGGCCCCGCACACCTTGCGCACCCATTCGAGGCATAGCCGGCCCTCTCTCATCCCCACACTGCTCGCCACCAGGCCCTGGGGCAGGCGCAAGCACAGGCGCCGCGCGGCCGGTGAGACAAAGCCAACCTCGAAATGCGCGCTTGCATCTCGCATTACGCATAGTTCAATATGCCGGTGACCTTACGCCGCAGCCGTACCTGCGGCAGAAGCAGCCGCAGCGGTATGGTAGCGTGCCTGGCACGCACTGTATCGCCAGCGGAAGGACAGAGAAATGACCAAAGGCCGTACCATTCTTGTTGCCGAACACGATCGCAGCATCTCCGCGCTGATCGAAGAAATTTTGCTCGGCGAAGGCTATACCATGCGGCGCTGCGCCAGCCTGCCGCCAACTATCTGCGAGATCGAGCGCGCCCAGCCCGACGGCGTGATCGTCGATATCGGCCCTGGCGATGCCGACACCTGCATGCAGCTGCTCCAGCAGCTACGCCAGAGCCCCGCGCTGCGCAATGTTGGCGTGCTGCTCAGCTCGACCGACAGCCGCCTGCTGAACGAGATCAGCTGGCCGACGGCCCAGATGCGCTGCGCCACGCTGCCGAAACCCTTCGACCTGCACGAGTTCATCTCGCAGCTCTCGTACGCGCTCGACGTTGCCGCCGGCAGCACTTCCGAGCCGCAGCCTCCCGCCAGCGCACACTACAGCTTGAACTAGGCCCGGCTCGCCGCAGCCTGGCGCCCGCACCATCCTCCTTTCTCGGCGAGAAAGGGGGATTTTCGTATGCCCGCGCGCAGAGCAAAAGGGCGCGGGCGGATTTGGTATAATAGCGCCCCAGCGGCAGGGCAGCGCCGCCCGCCAACCAACGAATCTGAAAGGAAGCACCAGCATGTCAGCACTCGCCACGCTCTGGCAGAACGACCCCGACGTCGCCCACATTCTGGCCAGCGAGGCCCGGCGCCAGCGCGATGGGCTCGAGCTGATCGCCAGCGAAAACTACACCAGCCGCGCCGTGCTCGAAGCGCAGGGCTCGATCCTCACCAATAAGTACGCCGAGGGCTACCCCGGCAACCGCTACTACGGCGGCTGCGAATATGTCGATCAGGCCGAGAACCTGGCGCGGGCGCGCGCGCGCGAGCTGTTCGGCGCGGCCTACGCCAATGTGCAGCCGCACTCGGGCACCCAGGCGAATATGGCGGTGTACTTCACCTTCCTCAAGCCCGGCGACACCGTGCTGGGCATGGACCTGTCGCACGGCGGCCACCTGACCCACGGCTCGCCGGTGAATTTTTCGGGCCAGCTATACCGCTTCGTAGCCTACGGCGTGGACCCGCACAGCGAGCTGCTGGACTACGACCAGGTCGAGGCGGTGGCGCGGCGCGAGAAGCCGAAGATGATCACCGTGGGCGCGAGCGCCTACTCGCGGGCGATCGACTTCGCGCGCTTCCGCCAGATCGCCGACGCGGTGGGCGCGTTTCTGTTCGCCGACATCGCCCACCCGGCCGGG
>CALLYN010000553.1 GCA_937858455.1 uncultured Kouleothrix sp. | reverse complement strand
CTGATCCGTTGCCCCGCATTCCTGCGATTCTCGTTGCTGGCATCGGCAACATCTTTCTGGGCGATGATGCGTTTGGTTGCGAAGTAGCAAAGCGTCTACGCCAGCGCAGCCTGTCTGCTGCCGTGCGCGTGATTGACTTCGGCATTCGCAGTTACGATCTGGCCTTCGCGCTGATGGATGGCTATGACGTAACGATCATGGTTGATGCCACAGCACGCGGCGACGAACCAGGTACGCTGTATGTCATCGAACCTGACCTCGCGGCGCTGGACGATACCAAGATGACATTGGGGAACGCACACAGTCTTGATCCGGTTAACGTGCTGGCGCTGGTCAGGGCAATGGGAGGCATGTGCAAACGAATCTTACTGGTCGGATGCGAGCCTGCGACACTGGAGGCTGAAGACGGGCAAATGCAACTGAGTGCGCCAGTGGCTGCGGCTGCCGCTGAAGCCGTGACCCTGATTGAATCAATGATTGACAGGATACTGAATAAACAGCAGCAAGTAATAACGACGGAAGTCCTAACCTCATAACGAAGGAGCACAGGGTATGAAACTGAATCTATTTCCGAAGAAAAAAAACAATCATGTACTTTTGAAGATCGTTGGCGGGCTGGCGCGCGCTGGCTACGCCGCTCGAGCAGTTCAGCCATTTCGACCTGCGGCGGCTGCGCTGGCACCCGATCTCGGCCGAGACGCACAATGATGCGCCGGGCGTTGCGCTGTACGATGGCTGGGTGCTGCGGCGGCGCAAGGGGCGTGGCGCGGCGTCGTTCTACCAGGCGCATAAAGAGCGTGGGGGCGGCATTGGCCTGCTGCCGCTTGGCGAAACCAGCGCGCTGCTGCAGGGCTATGCGCAGGCGCTGGCCTTCGACCCGCGCCCGCTGATCGGCGAGGTGCGCCCGCCTGAGGTGCCCGATGGCGAGGCCGAGCTGCGCTTGCCCGAGATCGAGCTGCCGCGGCCGTACCGCGAGCTGCTCGAGCTGGTGGCGCGGCGCGACAAAGACGGCTGGCTGGTACGCCGCACTGGCTGGCCGCTGGCACGCGCGCTGTTCGAGCGGCTGGGCTGCGGCCTGACGATCGAAGAATAAACCGACGCCGCCCGAGGAGCTGGGGCGGCGTCGGCTGGCTCCTGGCGGCGCGTGATCGCGCAGTAGCGCCAGGTGCGGGCGGTGAGCTTCACGCGATGATGCTGAGGCGGCCCGGTTTCGTCGCCATACCAGCGGCGTGGCAGCATCCCGCTGCTGTGCTGCGCTTCGTCTAATTGGCAGCTCGCCACACCAATCATACACGAGCCTCCGTAGTACAAAGCCCTAAACGTGCCGAACCGGCAGCGATGCTCCCCTGGAACATCGCTACCGGCTCGCCGAGTCGGGCCGCGGGCTGGTGGTTACCGGCCGCGGTTGCGGTTGCGCAGAAACGGCGGAATGTCGAGGTCGTCGCTGCTGCTGAACGTCGGCGCGGTGCGCGGCTGCGGCTGCTGCTGCGGCTGCACCACCGGGCGCTGCGGCTGCGGCTGGGCCGCCGGCACCGGCACCTGCTGCTGCTGCGGCTGGGCCGCGCCGGGGAACGCGCGCGAGCGCTGCACATTCGGGCGCGTCGAGTCAAAGCCGGTGGCGATCAGCGTGATCCGCACCTGGCCGGCCGGGAAGTTCGGGTCGATCACCGCGCCGAACTTGATGTTCGCGTCGGGGTCGACCGCCTTGGCCACGATGTCGGCAGCCTCGTAGATCTCGAGGATGCCCAGGTCTTCGCCGCCGGTGACATTGAACAGCACGCCCTTGGCGCCGTCGATCGACACCTCGAGCAGCGGCGAGGCGATCGCCTCGTTCACCGCGTCGACCATGCGCGTGTCGCCGCTGCCGTAGCCGATCGCCATCAGCGCCGAGCCGGCCTGGGCCATGATCGCCTTCACATCGGCGAAGTCGACATTGATCAGGCCACGCTGGGTGATCACATCCGAGATACCCTGGATGCCCTGGCGCAGCACGTCGTCGGCCATGCGGAAGGCCTGCAGCATAGACGTGTTCTTGCTGGCGGTCTGAAGCAGCCGGTCGTTTGGAATAATGATCGTGGTATCGACCATCGGCTTGAGCTGCTCGATGCCCTGCTCGGCCGTCTTGCGGCGGTGGTTGCCCTCGAAGGTGAACGGCCGCGTCACCACGCCGACGGTGAGGATACCCAGATCCTGGGCGATCCCGGCGATCACTGGCGCGGCGCCGGTGCCGGTTCCGCCGCCCATGCCGGCGGTGATGAACACCATATCCGAGCCCTTGAGCGCCTCGTAGATCTCTTCGGTGGTTTCCTCGGCGGCCTTCTGGCCGATCACCGGGTTGCCGCCCGAGCCAAGGCCCTTGGTGAGCTTATCGCCGATGCGGATGCGCACGTCGGCCTGCGAGTGCATCAGCGCCTGCGCGTCGGTATTGACGGTAATGAACTCGACGCCCTGCACGCCGTCCGATACCATTCGATCCACCGCGTTCGAGCCGCCGCCGCCCACGCCGATCACCTTGATGGTGGCTTGCGGCTCGGGGGTCAGGTTGAAGTTGCTGAAATCAGCCATGAGATGCCTCCTGTTGTCGTTATGAGTTATGAGTTATGAGTTTTGAATTTACGAGTGCGAGTTTGTAGCTGAGTGTGCCGTAGCACTCAAAACTCAACACTCAAAACTCAACACTTCTAGGGAAGAAATTCTTTCAGCCAGCCTTTGAACCGTTCGTACGCCGAGCCCATGTTGTGGCGCTCGGATGGGCCGCCGGGGAGGTTGTGCATCGCCAGGCCGTGGCGCGCGCCCCAGCGCAGCAGGCCGACTCCGGTTGCATACGGTGGCGTGTCGATCGAGTCGGAAAGCCCGCCTAGGTCGGCCGGCGTGCCGACGCGCACCGGGATGCCCAGCATATCGCGCATCAGCTCGTCGAAGCGCGGCAGCTGCACCGCCCCGCCCGTCAGCACGACGCCAGCCGGCAGCAGGCCCTCGTAGCCGCTGCGCCGGATCTCGTTGTAAATTTGCTCGATCACCTCCTCTGCGCGCGCTTGCAGCACCTGGTTCAGGAGCGAGTGGCTGATCTGCTGCCGCTCGCCGGGCGCGAAGCCCTCGGCCTCGATCAGATCGGCCGCAGTGTCGCCCGCCTCCTGGGCGATCGCCGCGCCGTATTTCAGCTTCAAATATTCGGCGGTATTGTGCGGCGTTTTCAGCACTACCACGATGTCGTTGGTGAAGTGGTTGCCGCCCACCGGCACCACGCTGGTGTGCCAGATCCCGCCATCCACAAACACCGCGATGTCGGTGGTGCCGCCGCCAATGTCGACCAGCACCACGCCGCGGTCTTTATCGTCGGGCGTCAGCACCGCCTCGCCCGACGCCAGCGTCTGCAGCACGAGGTCGTCGATCTCGACGCCGGCGCGCTGCACGCTTTTGATCAGGTTCTGGATGGCCATCACCTCGCCGGTGACGATGTGGGTTTCGACCTCGAGCCGGAAGCCCGACATGCCGATCGGGTCGCGGATGCCCTCGTGCCCATCGACCACGTACGCCCGCGGGATCACGTGAATGATCTCGCGCTGGTTGGGCATGGCGATCGTCTGGGCGTTCTCGACCGCGCGGGCCACGTCGTTGCGGGTGATCTCGTGATCGCCGCGCCCGACCGCCACCACGCCGCGGCTGTTGAGCGACGAGATATGCCGACCCGAGACGCCGACAAACGCCGTGCCGATCCGGTAGCCCGAAAGGCGCTCGGCCTTCTCGACGCTGGTGGCGATGGCGTTGACGGCGTCGTCGATATTCACCACGACGCCCTTGTCGAGCCCTTTCGAGGGCGTGAGGCCCACGCCGAGCACGTTGACGCGCCCGCTGTCGTGTACTTGCGCCACGATGGTGCAGACTTTGGTGGTGCCGACATCGATGCCGACGATGGTGCGTTGTGCCATAGCGTTTCCTCAGAATTGCCGATTGGCGGTTGCAGCCTGGGGCCTCCCACGCGCCTGCAGAGCGGCAATCGGCAATGCCTATGTTATGGTGTCGCCGCCGTGGGCGTTGCTTGTTCGGGCACGTCGTTGCGGTAGAACGGCGTGCTTGGCCGCAGATCGAGCATGGTGAAGGCGGTGCCGTCGTTCAGCAGCGTGCCGAGCACCGCCAGCTTCTCGTCAAGGTTGTTGGACGTGCCAAAGATAATCGTGCGATTGTCGGCGGTTGAGATATACATTCCCCGGCCGAGATCCCAGCTGATATGCGCGGGCCGCAGGCCCAGCTCGGCTGGCAGCCGCAGGCTCAGCACGCGCCCAAGCGCCAGCGCGTCGGTGTCGACGTGGTCGTTCGGCTGGATCGCGCGGTTGCTGGCATCCTCGATCACCAGCGTATTGCTCAGCGGCGCGGTCGCGTCTTTGTCGAGCACACGGCCCGATGCGTCGACTAGGTAGAGCGCGCCGCCGGACTGCCAGCGCAGCTCGGGCCGCCGCTCGCTCACCACAATTGTGAGCTTATCGGGCAGCGCTACGCTCGCGCGGGCATCCTCGATATACGCGCTGGCCTTCAGCTTCGCGGCCACCTGCGCAGTGTCGAGCATCCAGATCGACTGGCCGCGCGCGCCCGAAAGCTCGGCAACGGCGTCGGCGCGCATGGCCTCGGCGCCCTCGACGTCGATCGTGCGCACCACGAAGCGCGGTGCCAGGCCGACGTACAGCAGCCCGCCCAGCGCGGCCAGCAGCAGCACCAGGCTCGCCATTCGGCCGCTCGCCAGCCACGAGCCCACGGCGCGGCGCGGGTGCTTCTTCGCCCGTGTCCGAGCGCTCGGCGCCGTTGCGGTTGCGCATGCGCTGCGTGAAGGCGCCCACGGCCCCCGCGGCCTTCCGCATCACGGGACCGGCCTTCTCCTGCACGCGGTCGGCGACGTTGCGAATTCCGCGCATGCCCTGGGTGATCCAGCCGGGCGGCGGCTCGTCGAGGCTGAGCTCTCCGTCGGGCTGCGAGCTGTCGGGGGCGGCCTCCGGGAGCTGCTCGTCGAGCACGTTGGTGGCCTGCGCGGCGCGGCGCGGCGTGCGCGCGACGGGGGCTGCGG
>CALLYN010000552.1 GCA_937858455.1 uncultured Kouleothrix sp. | reverse complement strand
GGTGCGGTCGCCGCCGCGACCGCACCACACAGCCAACAATAATCCCCTCTCTCCCACACGCGGGAGAGAGGGGTAAGGGGGGTGAGGGCCGACGTTGTACCAGCCCTGGCAACCGCCGCTGCAACCGCAAAAGCCTGCGGCGCGCCGGCATACCGGCGCGCCGCAGGCTTGCTCGAGGCCGGCGCTACTTCTGCTTGCGCAGCTCCTCGATCCGCACCGCCAGCTGGGCGATCTTGGCGCTCAGCTCGTCGATATCGCGCTTCGAGGGGATGTTCAGCCGGTTCAGGAAATCTTCCATGCCCTGCTCGACGCGCGTGCCGACCTTCTCGGCCTGCTGCTCGACGCCGTTGGTGTTCTTGCGCAGCCGGCTCTGCACTTCGCGCAGCAGCTTCTCGGCATCCTTCTGCGCCAGCTCGCCGCGCTCGACCAGCTTGTTGACGAACGACTCGGTCTCGTCGCGGCTCAGCGCCACCGCGCCAATGCCCGCCAGCAGCAGCTTGCGCAGCCCCTCGACGAACGTGCTGCTCGCGTCTTTGCCATTCTCGACCACGTCGTGTACTTTGACTTCGACTTCCTCGGTCATGACTTTCCTCCTGAGCACATGCTCTATGTCACTACCCGGTTATTCATCGCTATAACGCATTGCGTTATAGTCGCAGTATAACACACCGCGTCATGGATGTCAAGCCACCCCCGCCGGCAAACTTGCCGTGCGGCGCGCATATGATTATACTGACAATCATCAACCTAACAACTCGCCATTCCCCGGCATTTGCGCTCGCCCAGGAGGAAGTGTATGCCACCGCAGCCTATTCGCATCCTGCACCTTTCCGACTTCCAGGTAGGCAAAGAGCCCGACAACAACCGGGTGTTGTTCAAGCCGATTATCGACCTGGTGCGCGCGCGAAAAGATGCCGGCGCCCCGCCCGACCTGGTGTGCATCACCGGCGATATTGCCTACAGCGCGCAGCCCGAGCAGTATACGACGTTTACTGAAGAGTTTCTGTACCCGCTCGCCTTCGAGCTTGGCGAGCAGATCTGGCAGCACACGTTCGTAGTGCCGGGCAACCACGACGTCGATCGCACGCGGGCCACGCTCATGATGCGCATGCGCGACCGCATTCTCGAGCTGGTGCCAAACCTCCTGAACCCCGACGCAAACGGCCTAGCCGAGCGCCACGATAACCTGCTGCCGCGATTTCGGGCCTTCGCCGAGGCCGAGCAGCCCAACCACAATCAGTGGCTGCTGGCAGAACATGGCTATCAGGCGCAAGTAGTTACCCTGCACAATCGCCAGATCGGCATCCTGTGCCTCAATACCGCCTGGCTGTCGGGCGATAAGCACGATCGCCACCAGCTTTCGCCGGGCCTGAGCATTGCGAAACAGGCGCTCGAGCGCAAAGATCTGCGCGAGTGCGACACGCTGATCGTGCTTGGTCACCACCCGATCGACTGGTTTACCGATGGCGATGTCAGCGAGTTTTACGCGCTGTTTGGCCGCCACCACGTGATCTACCTGCACGGCCACACCCACAACACTGTGCTTGGCCAGGAAGAAGGCGCGGGGTACGATTTTCTCTCGCTACGGGCCGGCGCGGCCTTCGCCGCCCACGAGAACGAGCATTGGGTCGGCGGCTGCTCGTGGTACGAGCTGGCATTGCCCGAACGCCAGCTTTCGGCCGAGCCGCTGCGCTGGCAACCCGCTCGGCGCGACTGGCTGCGCGAGCGCGGCCACGAGCACGGCACCGCGCTGCTGCCCGAACGCTACTACGACAGCGATAGCGAGCGCTGGCAGTTCTCGCTCGGCCAGCAGGCCAGCAGCAAAGATCCGACGCCGCGCTCCGATGGCTGGGAGCTGATCAATACAACCTTCCTGGCACAGCACCAGACCGACTCGGCCGACGAGCAGATCGTCAAAGATGTGCTGCACTATTTCGACGGCGGGCAGCCAGATTGGCGCATTCTGCTGGCACATACCGCCAGCCAGGACGGCGCGCCATCGGCGCCGTATGTGCCGCAGCGCGCGCTGGCGCGCGATCTCAAACGCGCGCTGGAAGAAGCACGCCAGCGCGCCAGCGTCGACATCACCATGCTCACCGGCGCGATCGGCGAGGGCAAATCCACAGTGCTGCGCCAGGTGGTGTGCGACCTAGCGCGCGACGGCGATCGCTGGACGGTGATCTGGCACAGCGACAGCGAGCAGCCGCTGCTGAAAAGCTTCCTGATG
>CALLYN010000551.1 GCA_937858455.1 uncultured Kouleothrix sp. | reverse complement strand
TCTTGGCGCTGGCGTGCGCCGCCCGGCAGTGCGGCCTGTCGCATACTCCAGCGTGCGCTGCCGCAGATCAGCCGACGGAGCGGCCTCGGGCAGGCCATATGGCAGCGCGTCGGCGGCGGCGCGCAGCTCGGCTACCAGCGTGCCAAGCTCGGGCTGCTCGCGCAGCAGCGCGCTCACCCGCGCGATCTCGGCGGGCTCGAGCGCCCCGAGCGCGTAGGCGCTCAGTAGATCCAAAATATCATCGGGCGGCAGTGTTGTCATGCACGATGTCCACTGGCTTGACGGGCGATATGCGCAATTTCAGGCAAGATCATGAAACGCAGTGTTTGCATTGCTCCAGGCAGGCGACTAGGCCGGCGGCGAGCGGTTTCATCCAACAATGCGATCTACATGGTCTGCTTGGATGCACCGGCCGGGCAGGTCGCAGCTAGCCCTGCTCATCCTCAAGGCCGCGCAGCAGGTCGCGCAGCTTCGAAAGCCCCAGGCGCAGGCGCGTTTTCACCGTTCCCAGCGGCTCGCCAAGGTGCTCGGCAATCTCGGCACGAGTGAGATCGCCGTAGTAGGCCAGCTCGATCGCCTGGCGTTGGTTGGCCGGCAGCTCGGCCAGCGCCAGGCGCACCGCGTTACGCAGCAGCGCCTGATCGACATCGCGCTCCAGGTCGTTGGGTGCCACGAAAGGCGCATTGGCGTCGAGCGCCTGCTCGCGCGTGCGCGCGCGCTCGCGTTTGCTGCGCATCGCGTCGATCGCCCGGTGTCGCGCGATGCCAAAGATCCACGACGAGAACAGGCCGACGCCTGGCTGGAACGTGCTGGCCGCCTGCCAGATGTTCTGAAACACATCCTGCACCACTTCTTCGGCGGTCAGGCGGTCGCCGGTGATGCGCAGGCCGATCGTGTAAATCAGCCGGCCATAGCGATCGTAGATCGCGCCAAGCGCCGGCTCGTGGCGCCGCAGCACCATTGCGAGAAGCTCTTCGTCCCGCAGCGACGCGAGATCTGCGGTAGTAGATGCTGGCTTTGTCACTGCTGTGCCTGGCGGGCCGAATACCGCGCGCGGTGCGAGCTTCGGCGGCTAAAGCCGGCGCGCGCGGCGCGCGGCGCGGTGGCGTGCTTCTTCGCGGCTGTATTATACACGAAGCGCTTGTGCTATTTCGGCGATTGCGGCGAGCGCTCGGCAGGGAAGCGGCTGAGGTAGCCGCCGAGCGCGGCCAGCCCGCACGACACCACGCTCGCCAGGATCAGCACGCGCGGCAGGCTTGCGCCCAGCTGGCCGATCAGAATGCCGACGATCGCGACAAGAAAGCCATTCAGCGTGCGGTCGACGCGGGCGATGCGGCCGGCTATGTAGCCGCCAATGCCGGTCGAGAGCGTTAGCAGCGCGATCATCAGTACATCGCTCGGCCGTGTTAGGTCGGGCCCGGCGAGGTACGCCTGGGGCGCGAATAGCATCATCAACAGGCTCAGAAACCAGTCCACCAGAAAGCCGGTGAACACCGCCATCCAACGCACGTTCATATCTCGCTCCCCCACCGTGTCTCAGCGCCGCATATAGGCGGCCAGGGCAATAGTACCATACTCTGGGGTGGGCTCGCGAATGCCGCTAACAAAATCCCCACCCGCGTGCGGGTGGGGATGCGGTGCGCCGGCGCGGTTGTGGGGCTAGGCGTAGATCCCCCACACCATTAGAAACACCATCAGCGTCATCTGCAGGCCGCGCATCACGTCGACCTGCACCGCGCGCCAGTACTCCTCGCGGCCAAGCCACCACCACATCCGGTTCAGCTGTGGCCGGAGCTGCTTGGTGCTGCGCGACTTCAGCTCGATATTCGCCAGGCGCAGCAGGCGGCGTGTATGGATAACGAGCATTGTTGCCCAGATGCCCACAATCGTGAGCTGTACGACGAATTCAACCATTTCAAACCTCCGCATCAGCTGTTGTGCGTACAAGAGCGCTCTCTAAACACGTCGCCGGCCTCTGTACCGTAGCGTGCACCTCGGCTTCCGGCAACGCTCGTGCTACTTGCAGTATCCGATCGCCGCCAGCCAAATGCAACTAACCGATATTCCCTTGTTTGTCGCATCGCTGGTACTATAGCCAACCAGGACATACCACAAGCACGAGCTACTATGTGTTAAAACGTATACGCCACAACTTTTGGTTCGCGCTTCTGTGACAATTTTGCAAGCATTGGGTGCTTGTGCCTGGTCTCTATTCTCGCTACAATACCCTGCAATCGAAATTGGCCGTATGCGTCGGCCATATTGCACAAAACGTGCCGTTACGTCTGCGCAACAAAAAGGAACAATCATGCGGCGAGGTCTACTTGGTCTACTTGGCGCGTTCGTGCTGGCAGCATGCGCGCTGCCGTTTGAGCCGGCCCCTGAGCCCACGCCTGCGCCGGCCCCGACGGTGGCGCGGCGCGCGCCAACCGCCGTGCCTGCCCCAACCGCCATTCGCTTCAACGTGACGCCGACGCCCGCGCCGGCCGATCTTCCCGTCGATCAGCCCGAGCATATTGCTGCCGCCGTGCCCGCCGCGCGCGACCAGGTGGCGCTGGCCGAGGCGTTCAAGGGCCTCGGCGACATCCCCAACGTCGCGCGCACCACGCCGCTTGACGTGAAGGTGGGCGACGTCGAAACCTTCTGGGTGGCCGACATGAGCAAGAACACCAACTACCAGGTGAAGGCCAAGCTGCGCTATGCCGGCCCGGTGGTGCTGATGTATGTCGACACCCAGCTCGACGTGAAGCAGGCCGACATCGAGCGCTCGGCCAAGGAGTTCGAGCAGCACATCTACGAGCGCGACCGCGCGCTGTTTGGCCACGAGCTTTCGCCCGGCATCGACGGCGACCCGCGCCTGACGATTTTGAATACCCCGCTGCAGGGCGCCGGCGGCTACTTCTCCTCGGCCGATGGCGTGGTGAAAGCTGTGAATCGCTTCAGCAACGAGCGCGAAATGTTTGTGATCGGCGTCAACTCCTACGGCCTTGGCAGCGACGCATATGGCTCGACACTGGCCCACGAGTTCCAGCATATGATCGAGTGGAATGTGACCCGCCGTAGCCCTAGCTGGTTCAACGAAGGCATGTCGACACTCGCCGAAGACCTGAACGGCTACATCGACGACGGCACGGCGCAAGTCTACCTGCAGGAGCCTGACCTGCAGCTGAATGCCTGGAGTCCCGACGGAGGCGTGGCCTATAGCCACTATGGTGCATCGCAGCTGTTTCTGCGCTACTTCTATGAGCAGTACAGCGGCGATCAGGGCGTTTCCGAGCTGATTGGCGCCGACGCCGGCAACAACCTCGACGTGTTCGCGCGCGTCGCAGCGCGCAAGCGCCCCGATATCAAGAGCTTCGCCGATGTATATGCCGATTGGGCGGTGGCGAATGTGCTGAACGAACCCTCGGTCGACGGCGGGCGCTACGCCTATAAGCTGCTGCCGGACAAAGCCGCAGTCGCGCCGTTTGCGCCGGGCCAAGCCACCGTGGCGCAGTTCGGCGCCGACTACTACGGCGACATGCGCGGCCCGTTGGCGGTCGACTTCGCAGGCGCCCAGACGGTCGGCCTCACCGGGGCGCGCCCGGCCGAAGGCAAGTACATGTGGTGGAGCAACCGTGGCGACGACAGCATCGAAACGCTGTCGCGCGAAGTCGACCTGAGTGGCGTGAAGTCGGCGACGCTGCAGTTTTCGGCGTGGTACGAGATCGAGCTCGATTGGGACTACGCATTCGTCGGCGTCTCGACCGACGGCGGCAAGACATGGGCGACGCTGAAAGGCCGCACCACCACCACCAGCAACCCGCAAGATCAGAACTTTGGCAACGGCCTCACCGGCGTCAGCGGCTCGCCCGGCGTCGAGACCGACAAAGGCGTGCGCGGCAAATGGGTCGACGAGCAGATGGATCTGACGCCCTACGCCGGAAAAAAGGTGCTGCTGCGCTTCTGGGTGGTCAACGACGCGGCCTATAATGCCCAGGGGCTGCTGCTCGACAACATTCGCATCCCCGAGCTGAACTACGCCGACGGCGCCGAGGACGGCGACGGGGGCTGGCAGGCGCAGGGTTTTGTACGCACCAGCGGCGTGCTGCCGCAGACGTGGGCGCTACGCCTGATCCGCGAATCCGGCGGCACAACCAGCGTCGAGCGCGTGCCCGTCGATGCTGCCGGGCGGGCGCACGTGCAGCTCGCCGAGGGCGAGCGCGGCACGCTGGCGGTAAGCGGCACCACGCCCTTCACCACCGAGCCGGCCAGCTATAGCCTGAGCACGCCGTAGCTGCCAGAGCCGATGCGGGCGACGCTACCCAATGCCCGCATCGGCCGTTTGACAAAGTCGGCAAGCTGATGTATCATACCGGGCGTCGGGGAATAACCGCAAGCCGAAGTGGCGGAACTGGCAGACGCGCTACGTTCAGGGCGTAGTGAGGGTGACC
>CALLYN010000550.1 GCA_937858455.1 uncultured Kouleothrix sp. | reverse complement strand
AGGATCTGAACCTCAACCCCGAGCGGATCGAGGCCGCGCGCAACTTCGCCAATAAGATCTGGAATATCACGCGGTTTGTGATCAGCAAGCTTGGCAGCGAAAGGCCAATCGCGAAAGACGAAAGCAACGCCACTGCAGGCGATCCTTCGCCCTTTGCCCTTCGCCCTTCGTCGCTCACACTTGCCGACAGATGGATCCGCTCGCGCTACCACCGGCTGCTCGGCGATGTCGACCGCCTGATGCGCGCCTATAACTTCGGCGAGGCCGGCCGCCAGATCCACGAGTTTCTCTGGAGCGAGTTCGCCGACTGGTATGTCGAGCTGGCCAAGGTGCAGCTTGAGGGCGACGCGACGCGCCAGGCGGCAACCCGCGCGGTGCTGTACGAGGTGCTCGAAGGCGCGCTGCGGCTGCTGCACCCGTTCATGCCATTTGTCACCGAAGAGGCCTGGCAGTACCTCACACAGAACCAAGGACAAATGACCAAAGACGAAAGTAGCGATGAAGCAAATGCTCCTTCGTCGTTCGCCCTTCGTGCTGCGTCGATTATGGTGGCCCCCTACCCCGCCGCCGATGCGGGTGCGCTCGACGATGCCGCCGAGCGCGATTTCGCGCTGCTGCGCGAGCTGATCAGCGGCGTGCGCAATGTCCGCAACGAGTATAAAGTCGAGCCGGCGCGCTGGGTTGCGGCCACGGTGGCGGCTGGCCCGCGCGCCGCGCTGCTGAACGACCAGCGCGCGCAGATCGTGCGGCTGGCGCGCGTCGCCGACGACCAGCTGCTGGTTGTCGATGCGCTCGCTGCCAAGCCGGCCAACGCCGCGGCGCTGGTGGTTGGCGATGTCGAGGTGTTTCTGCCGCTGGCCGGCCTGATCGACCTGGCAGCCGAGCGCGCGCGCCTGGCGAAAGAGCTGGAGCAGGCCGAGGCCGAGGCCGAGCGCCGCGCGGCCAAGCTCGAGAAGCCCGGCTTCGCCGACAAGGCGCCGGCCAATGTGGTGCAGCGCGAGCGCGACGGGCTTGCGGCTGCGCGCCAGACGGCAGCCAAGCTGCGCGAGCGCATTCAGCAGCTAGGCGACGTATGAGGCGACAGCTCGCGCGCGCGGTTCTGGCGCTGTTCGGCTGGCGTGCCGTCGGCGCCCTGCCCGACGCGCGTACGATCGTGCTGGTGGTGGCGCCGCACACCTCGAACTGGGATTTCCCGGTGATGCTGCTGCTGGCGGTCGCGCTTGGCATCAAAGCCACCTGGATGGGCAAGCACACCCTGTTCCGGCCGCCGTTTGGCTGGATCCTGCGCCGGCTGGGCGGCCTGCCGATCGACCGCACCGCGCGCCATAATGTCGTCGATCAGGCGGTGGCCGCGTTTCGCACGAGCGACCGGCTGGTGCTGGCGGTGCTGCCCGAGGGCACCCGCAAGCGCACGCCCTACTGGAAGAGCGGCTTCTACCACATCGCCAATGGTGCGCGCGTGCCAATGGTGCTTGGCTTCGCCGACTACCGCCGCAAGGTCGGCGGGCTTGGCCCGGCGATCATGCCCAGCGGCGACGCCGAGGCCGATATGGCCGCGATCCGCGCCTTCTACATCGGCGTGGTCGGCAAGCGCCCCGAGCAGTTCGGCGAAATACGCCTGAGGCCACCAGCGGAGGAACCCCAATGATCGAGATCGGCCGCGTCGCGCTGGCGCAGATCCAGCGCTCGTCGCTGAAGGTCGGGCAGAAGCCGTTTCGCTACTACGACCCGGCGCCGCTGCTGGCGGTGCCGCGCCTGCGCCTGACGCCTAGCGGCGCGGTTGGCATCAGCGGCGATGACGAGCTGCTCGACGTGCACAACCGCCAGCACGCCGCAACCCGCAATCAAGGGCCGAACAGCCTCTCGTTCGGCTTCACCAGCCACTACGCGGCCATGCGCGATCGTTTCGGCCAGCACCTGGCCGACGGCGTGGCAGGCGAAAATATTCTGATCGCCAGCGAGCGCGCGTTTGCACTGGCCGACCTGGGGGCGGCGCTGCTGATCCGCGGCGACGACGGCCGCGAAGCGCGCCTGACCGACCTGATCGTCGCCGCGCCGTGCGTCGAGTTCAGCCAGTTCGCCTGCCTCGCCGATGGGCCGCTCACGCCCGAGCAGCTGCGTGCGGCGCTGCAGTTCCTGAACGACGGCGTGCGCGGCTTCTACGCGCGCCTTGCCGATGGCCCCGGCGCCGAGGTGCGCCCCGGCGACCGCGTCTTTGTTGTCGCGTAGGCATTGTGCGCGCAGCCGCTGCGCAGAGATCCGGCGCATACCCCGGCGGCGTACGAGAAGATACTAGCGTCCGCACAGGCCCTGTAAACAAAGAGGAGCGTATGTCAACCCAGACCGCGACCCGTCCATCGGCGCGCCCGGCGTGGCATCACGGCCCGGCTTGGCTCTGGCTGCTCTCGTTCTTCATCTGCATTGGCGCCGACGTGCTGCTTGGCCGCTGGGTGCTGCTGCCGCTGTACATCGCCGGCTTCTACGGCGGCATGATCGTGATCGACCTGTTCACCTACCCCATGCTCGAGCGCTGGCGCGCCTGGCTCCAGCCGCGCGGCGTGTGGGCCTGGTATTTCGTCGAAGTTGGCCTGATGTGGATCGGGACGACGATCGTGCTGGCGATCGTGGGCCTTGTTGGCCCGCGCTGGCTCGAGTGGAGCTGGCAGGGGCCGCGCGCGCTCCAGGCGCTTGGCGCGCTGCTGCTGGCGGCCTCGGTGCTGATTGGCGTCTGGGCGGTGGGGCAGATGGGCTGGGCGCGCGTGCTGTTCGCCGCTGCGCTGTTCCCGCCTGGCCGCGGCGCCGAAGAGCAGAACATCCCGCAGAAGCTGGTGGTGCAGGGGCCGTATCGCTACGTGCGCAACCCGCTGTACGACACCGACATGACCCTGATCGCCGCCACCGCGCTGCTGACGCAAAACTGGGGCATTGTGCTGCTGCTGGCGGCGTATATCACCC
The DNA here is from genome assembly GCA_937858455.1 of uncultured Kouleothrix sp. Taxonomy (GTDB): domain Bacteria; phylum Chloroflexota; class Chloroflexia; order Chloroflexales; family Roseiflexaceae; genus Kouleothrix. The sequence goes on along the minus strand of CALLYN010000550.1, from coordinate 3,218 downwards.
AGCTGATCATGCAGCTGCGCCTGGAAGAGCGCGAACTGCGCGCGCGCTTCGGCGGCGCCTACATTCGCTACTGCCAGCTGGTGCCGCGCTTCATCCCGCGCCTCACGCCCGTCGACCCGCGCGAGATCGAAACGCCTGCGGCGCCCGGCAGCGCCGGCTAGAGCGCTGAAAAGAGTGCTTTGGAGGCACGCAGCCCATCCAGGCGCCGGTATTTCTACGCGCAATGGCCCGGAAAAGCCGCAGTCTCACCGTCCTATCAGCTATGCGTATGATACCAGTGCGGAATTTATGGTATAGTACGCATATTACTTCGGCGGCGTATAAATTCGACCGGGCTGAATGCCAGGCCGCATTCTTCCCACAGGCTCACGACGAGCCGATTTGACACACCAACATGAACCGGCGACGACGCTTTGCCAGGCGTTTTGGCATGCAATCGCGGCACGAGTTGTGCGTACGCGAGTGTAGCGGTCTGGCGGTCACATGTTGAGCTACGGAGAGATTGGATGCGCGTTTCGCGACGACGGATGGTTTTGGGTATCACCACGGTTGCCCTTCTGATAGCTGCACTGCCGGCGATCTGGCTGGGCTCGAAATGGAACCGGGCGCTGTCGAACGTCGACAAAATGATCGTCCCCACCGTCACGCTGCCAACCGCCACGCCTGGCGCGCAGGCTGCGGGCGCGTCGTCGCCGGCCGGGGCGGCGCCCACCGCCGAGCCTATGCCTACCGCGATCCCCGAGCCCGAGGGCGTGTCGAATATCTTGCTCGTCGGCACCGACGCTCGCCCCGGCGAAAACGTGAGCCGCACCGACACCCTGGTGCTGGTGCACCTCGATAGCCACTCGAACCGCGTAGGCATGCTCTCGTTCCCCCGCGACCTGTGGGTCAATATCCCTGGCTTTGCCCAGAACCGGATCAACACTGCCTACCTGCTTGGCGAAACCAAGCTTGGCAAGGGCTATGGCCCGGCGCTGCTGAAGCAAACCGTCGGCGACCTGACTGGCCTGCGGATCGATCGGTTCATGCTGATCAACTTCGAGGGCTTCCGCGCAGTGATCGACAAGCTCGGCGGCATCTATGTCGACGTGCCGAAGACGATCGACGACCCGGCCTACCCCACCGACGACTACCGCACGATCAAGATACACTTCGACCCAGGCCGCCAGCTCATGGACGGCGACCGCGCGCTGATCTACGCTCGCACGCGCCATGCCGACAGCGACTTCGGCCGCAACCAGCGCCAACAGCAGGTGCTCATGGCGATCTTCGACCGCGTGCGCGAGCAGGGCCTGCTGAGCCAGCTCACCAGCCTCGACGACTACACCGACGTGCTCAGCAACTACATTCGCACCGATATCTCGCGCGGCGAAATGCTTGGCCTCGCCAGCGTGGGCACCCGGCTGCACCCCGAGGATATCCAGCGCTTCGCGATCGACGCCAAGATGGTGACTCCGCGCACCCAGCCGGCGTACGTGCTGCTGCTGAAAGACCAAAAGGCGCTGCGCCGCCTGGTGAGCCAGATGATCGATCCGAGCGTCGCCTCGGCTGGCGGCGAAGAGCCTGCGCGCTAGCGCCCTATCGAGCCCGCCCGTTCAGCTAACTTCATGAGCCAAACCGCCTCTGAAACTCCCGCCAATCCGGCCGCGAGCCTCGCGCGCCGGATTGCTATTGCCGCCGTGCTGATCGCCGCCGGCAATATCGCCAGCCGCGTGCTTGGCCTTGCCCGCGAGTCGGTGATCGCCGGCACGTTTGGTACCGGCGTCGACACCTTCACCGCCGCGTCGGCCGTGCCGACCCAGCTGTACGACTTGCTGATCAATGGCGCGATCAGCGCTGCGCTCGTCCCGGTGTTCAGCGAGTATGCCGAGGGCGACGAGCGCGAGTTCTGGCGTGTCGCGTCGAGCATGATCAACCTGGTGCTGCTGGCTATGGCGGCGCTCGCGGCGTTCCTGGCGCTGCTCGCGCCGCAGGTTGTGTCGGTGCTGGCCAGTGGCTTTGTGGGCGCCGCCCGCGCCGAGACGATCCTGATGGTGCGGCTGCTGCTGCCCGCGGTGGTGCTGATGGGTCTGTCGGGCCTTGTTACGGCGCTGCTGTATGCCCGCCAGCGCTTTCTGCTGCCGTCCTTCACCACCAGCGCCTACAACACCGGCATCATCCTTGGCGCGCTGCTGCTGGCGCCGTTGCTGGGGCCGCTGAGCCTGGTGGCCGGCGTGCTGATCGGCGCGCTACTGCAGGTGCTGCTACAGCTGCCGGGGCTGCGCGGCATGCACTACCGGCCCGCGCTCGATCTGCGCCACCCCGGCGTGCGCCGGATCATGCGATTGTACGCGCCGGTGGCGCTTGGCATCACGTTCTCGACGATCGGCGTGGTGATCGACCGCACGCTGGCCTCACGTTTCCCAAGCGCGCTTTCGGCTATGCGCTACGCCACTACGCTGATACAGTTCCCGCTGGGGCTGGTGGCGGCCGCGGTATCGTTCGCGGTGCTGCCAACCCTCTCGCGGCAGGCCAGCGCCGCCGACGAGAGCGCCTTCCGCCGCACGCTTGGCATGGGCCTGAAGGTCGTGCTGCTGTTGATTCTGCCGGCCACCGCCGGGCTGGCGGCGCTGGCCGGGCCGATCACCGCGCTGCTGTTTGAGCGCGGGCGCTTTACCAGCGCCGACACGCTGCTCACCGCACAGGCGCTGCTGCTGTACCTGCCGGGCCTGCCAGCCGCCGCGCTCGATCAGATGCTGCTGTTCGCGTTCTACGCCCACAAGCGCACGCTGGCGCCAAACCTGGTGCAGGGCGCGGCGATTGGCGCCTACCTGCTCACCGCGCTGCCGCTGCTGGCGTTCTCGAACATGGGCTTTGGCGCGCTGGTGCTGGGCAATTCGGCGCAGTGGGTCAGCCACCTGCTGCTGCTGCTGCTGCTCTCGCGCGGCCTGGTGAGCCTGCGTGGCCTGCGGCTGGGCGAAGCGCTGCTGAAGTCGCTGCTGGGCTGCGCGGCGATGGCCGGCGCGATCGTGCTGCTGGCGCGCGTGCTGCCGGGCGGCGCACTGCTGCGGCTGGTTTTGGCCGGCGGCGCGGGCGCGGCGATCTATTTCGGCGTCTGCGTGCTGCTGCGCGTCGAGGCGCTCGACTTCTTTATCGCCGTGCTTGTGCGCCGGCTGCGCCGCGCCAGGAGCCCGGAACCACCACCCGAGAACCCGGCATCAGGCTGATCACTTGCTTGA
>CALLYN010000549.1 GCA_937858455.1 uncultured Kouleothrix sp. | reverse complement strand
CGCCGGCACCCGCACCCGCCAGCCGGGCTTTGACGTGCCGGTCTATCGCCTGCGCAGCCCGCGCATCCTCGCCACGCCGCCCCTCCCCCGCCCCCCGGCGCGGGTCGCCTGAAAGCCCATTTGCATCGCGCATCCCCCTCGGCATATAGTATTGACATTGACGGCATCCGCCGGATGCCGCTCACCAGCGAGGGGGATTCCATGAACAAACGGCAGCAAGGCTTCACCCTGGTCGAGATCGCAGTCGTCATGGTCATCATCGGGCTCCTGCTCGGTGGCGTCCTGAAGGGGCAAGAGCTGATCAACAGCGCCAAGGTAAAGAGCGTCATCAACGACTTCCGCAACACCTCCACCCACATATTTGCCTACCAGGACCGCTTTCGCGCGATGCCCGGTGACGACCCGGGCGTGGCCAACCGGCTGGCCGGCGGAGTGGCGCGGCTGGCGCCAGCCGCGGCGCTACGCCTGCGCGCGCGCTTCGCCGAGTGGCAGGCCATGGGCTGGCTCTGACCAGCGGCTCAGCCCTTTCCACGGTTGGGCTGGCCGCCAAATATGACGATATGCTCTCAACCATTGACATCACCCGGCGACCTGGTATACTCAAAAAATAGTGCACCCAGACAACCCTGATCGTACCGGCTCGCGGCGCGCTCGGCCTACCCAGCTGCTGGGTTTTCCGGCGCCGCCGTGGGCCAGCGCCGATCAATCATAGCTCCATCATGCCGCCGGCGCGTCTCTGCCCCGGCATAACAAGAACGTCATCTTCGCACAACATCGTACTTGTTCTTTGTTACTCAGATCTTCCATTTCCACGCTCGAATGGTGCAGACTTTTGCTCTCCGGAGCAAAGGTTTGTTTCTCTATGCCCGGAAACCTAATGCCGGCGGGCTGCCGGAGGAGGTTGCCGGCGATACGGCGAGAGCGGCGCCATGCGAACGATAACAAAAGGTTCATCGGGGGTTGGGCGCGATTCACAGTCTATTCAATGCAACCCTGTATGCTACTACATAAGTAGCTCGCTTGGCGCGGGCCCTTGCGCTGTTGCCCGACAAGCCGATCGCAGCATTACGCCAGCCTTTTCCGTAGTTGTTCGCCGCCCGCACCGGCGCAGCCCGCGCCGGTAGAAAGGAGAAAACACTCATAGGTACGAGACGATCTGGCGGTCATTGCACGCTACCCAGCCCTGGCTATGCACACAATCGATCCATGGGCTCTACCATCGCACTACCTGTTCCGCCGGAACGTTGGATGCCGAGCCGCCCGGCCGCATGCCGCGCTTGCGTGCTCCGCATTCATTCGCAATGACGCATTAAGGAGAGAAGATCAATGAAAAGAAAGCTGTTTGCTTTCAGTATGACCCTGGCATTGCTGCTGAGCGTGCTATCGGTCGCAAGTGTTGGGGCGCACACTGTACAAATCGAAAACAAAGCCGGGCTCACCCCCGCGCGCACCGATTGGTTCGGCGTCAAGCCGCCGGCCGGTATTGGCGCGGTGATGCGCAACAATGCCCAGCAGGGCGAATTTGTGTTTGGCGACTCGCTCTCGATCAACGGCGCGCCTGATGCGCGCCAGATCACCGCGACCGACCCGGTGACGCGCGCGGCCAACCTCGATTTCTTTAGCGTCACCGCCGACTTCAACAATATTTATTTCCTGGCCAAGGTCGATCGCTACGTGGGTATTACCCAGAGCCCGTCGATCAACCTGATCATCACGATCGATAGCAACCACAACGGCACCGGCCGCGCCGACGTGCCGGTTGGCACTGGCACCTTCACCACCACCAACGTGCCGAGCGATGCCGGCTGGGAGAACGCGATCAACCTGCAGTTCAGGCCCGGCAATGGCACTACCGCCGGCGTGGTGGGCGCGAACAAGATCCTGATCTACGACGGCGCCAACCCCAACGGCAAGAACTGCACGAGCTGTGCCGGCCAGCTGGCCAGCGCCGCTGTGGCCAAGGGTAGCTTCGTCGAGCTGAGCGTGCCGTGGACGGCGCTGACCGCCGCCAAGCCGGTTGTCGACAACGCGAACAACTTCCTGCGCTTTACCGTGGCCACCACCTACAACAACCTGGCGGTTCCGAGCGATGGCTACAACTCGCCGATCATCGACGTGCTGAGCACCAGCACCTCGAAGAACACGCTGCAGGACATCCAGGACGGCACGATCGACACCAGCTTCGACGTACACTTCAACAACAACTCGGTGCCGGGCGGCCAGCCCAGCTACGAGCCGTATGCGCCGCTGGTGGTGACGGAGTTCCAGGCCAACCCGGTTGGCAAGGACACCCCCGGCTCCGCGTCGAGCGGCGACAGCGAGTGGATCGAGATCTACAACCCGAACAACTACGCTATCTCGCTCTCCGACTACAAGATCGGCAACGCCGCCACCCGCAGCTCGTCGCCCACGTCGAGCCAGGGCACCTATCGCTTCAAGAGCGGCACGCTGGCCAGCAAGGCGCTGCTGGTTGTGGCCCGCAGCAAGGCCGATTTCCTCAAGGCCCACGCCGGCTACACGGGCACGCTGCTCGACCTCGCCTCGGATATGACCAAGTACACCGCCTGGTCGGCCGGCGACCTCGACCTCGATAACATCAACGGCCTGGCGGTCGAAGAGCAGCTTGTTCTGATCGACGGCAAGGACGACATCGTCGATATGGTGACGTACGGCAACCCGACGGTGCCGAGCGCGGGCGTGATCCCGATCCGCGTCGCCGACGTGCCCGAGAGCACCAGCTACGAGCGCTGCCCGTCGCTGCTCGATACCAACGGCGGGTTCATCGATGGTGGCGTCAACGACCCGACCAGCAGCACCGACTTTGTGGTGCACACGCCGGGCACCGAAACCCCCGGCCAGCCCTGCAACGGCCGCGTCGGCCTCGACGAGTCGATCGCCAAGCGCGGCCCCGAGACGGCTACGGTCGGCACCGACGTGGTGTTCGAGCTGACCTACAGCAACATCGGCACGGCCGACGAGATCGGCGGCGTTCAGACGACGATCACCGACACCCTGCCGGTGGGCATGAGCTTCCAGTCGGCTAGCTACCTCGACGCCCCGTTGACGCCAACCGTCAACGGCCAGAACGTGGTCTTCAAGGTGACACCGCCGGCCAATGGCGGCGCGCCCTACACGATCGTGCTGACGGCGACGATCGCGGCCAATGCGCCGCAGAACACCGCGCTGGTCAACCGCGCGACGATCAGCTCGCCGAACGAGCCCAAGGACGCCCAGACGCAGAGCAACAACCAGTCGGAGTGGACCGTCACGACGCTGGGCCCGGCGCTGCTGGACGTCAAGTTCAACCCGGTGCTGTTCGCGGCCCCGCCCGGACGCAACTTCGCCTTCACGCTGCAGTATGGCAACAACGGCCAGAGCATCGCCGAAGGTGTCGACCTTGCGCTTACCGTGCCTTCGGGCGTGACGATCACCGGTGCGAGCGCGGGCAGCGCGACGCCGGCCTTCAACCTGCCGGTGCAGGGCCCGACGACGCTGCACTGGTCGGCCGACCAGCTCGACGCGCTCGAGAGCGGCGCGATTACGATCAGCGGCACGGTGGCCAGCAATACCCCCGAGGGCGCGTCGCTGCAGTTCGGCGCGACGCTCAGCACCACCACCGCCGGCGTCTCCAGCGCGTCGTCCAACGGCACGCTGAAGGCCGAGTACATCAAGATCTACCTGCCGATAACGCGCAAGTAGCTCTCTGTTCGGCATAGCGGAGCGCAGCGGGCGTGGGTTATACCCACGCCCGCCGCGCTATTCAAAATCAAAAAATAATGGTATAACCGTTGATATGAACCATGAACATCATATTTTGTGCCTGGCGGCGCGCCCGCAGCTGGCGCCCGCAGCCGAGCGCGAGCTGATCGCCCGCGTGCACGACCACGTCGATTGGGAGCTGCTGTGGAGCCAGGGCCACCTGCACGAGGTGCTGCCGCTGCTGGCCGCCAACCTGCGCCGCCTCGACGGCCAGATTGTGGTGCCGGCCGATTGGAAGATCCGCGCGCAGCGCCGCCAGTACGCTACGCTCATTCGCAATACCACCCTGGCCGACGCCATGGTCAGCGTGCTCGCCGCGTTCGAGCATGCCGGCGTGCGCGGCATCCCGGTGAAGGGCCTGGTGCTGGCCGAAACGCTGTATGGCGGCCTGGGCCTGCGCTCGCTTGGCGATCTCGACGTGCTGGTGCGCCCCGCCGATCTGCCGGCGGCGCGGGCGGCGCTGCGCGGGCTGGGCTTCGCGCAAGAGGCCGACCCGGGCTTCGATAATTTGTACCACCCCTTTCACGATCCGCCCTACTACCGGCCCGCCGCTGGCGGCAGCGTGTGCCTCGAGCTGCACTGGGGCCTGTGGGCTACGCGCTTTTTCAGCCTCGGCACCGACGTGCTCTGGCGGCGCGCGCTCAGCGCCCAGGTGCACGGCACTACCATCACAGTTCTGTCACCTGAAGATACCCTGCTCCACCTGGCGATCCACCGCTCGCGCTCGCCGCTGCGGCTGCGCTTTGTGTGCGATATCGCGGCGCTGCTCGGCCGCCACGCCGCCACGCTCGATTGGGCCTACGTGCTCGAACAGGCGCGCGCGGCCGGCGCCCGCACCGCGCTGTTCTACGCCCTGGCGCTCTCGGCCGAGCTGCTCGACGCGCCCGCGCCGGCCCATGTGCTGGCCCAGCTGCGCGTCGGCGCGCTGAAGCGCCGGCTGCTCGAGCATACCTGCGGCGTCAGCGCGCTGTTCCGCCCCACCACGCCCGACGATCTCAGCCAGCAGCCATCGCTGCTGCTGCGGCTGCTCGAGCAGGACGGTATTGGCCATATTGGCCGCAACCTCGGCGCCGCGCTGCTGCGCAAAGGCCGCAAGCAGATCTACCAGGCTCGCCGCGCTGCCCGCACCAGCACAGCGAAAAGCCCGTAAATACAAATGAAGAAACTGTTATGGAGAGCGCTTGCCGCGTCTGTTATACTGAACACACTCGTATAGCGGCAGCGTGTATCGCTACTCTGCTATTGCACAGCCGAACGAGTGTATCAGCTCGATTGGCGAGCGCGCCGGCCGTATGGGAGCATCCATGGACACATCACCACCCACGCCTAGCCCGGATGTGACACTTCAGCGCGTCGGCAACGAGGCGATCTTGCACGATCGCCGTAGCGGCCGCGCTCACGTGATCAACGAGTCGGCCGCGCGCCTCTGGGAGCTGTGCGACGGCAAGGCATCGCTCGAGCAGGTCGTCGCGGCATTTGCCGCACCCTATGGCCTCGCCCCCGCCGACGTGCACGAGGATGTCGTGTATATCCTGGCGAAGTTCCGCGATCTTGGCGTTCTTACGTAGCGCACCGCTCGACGAGAGCCTATGGCAGTGGCGGCATCACAATCGAATACTGCTCAGGATACTCTGCCATTGGCCAGCTACCACGCCAGCTATGTCGTGCTGGGGATCCCGATCGACGTGCGCGTGTGCGACGCCGACGCGTTTGCCCGTGTCGATGAAACCTACGCGGCATTTCGCGCGCCGCCTGCCGCCGCGCCGGCCTTCGCCGCCTGGCTTAGCCGCGCCGACGACGGCGCTTACCTGGTGGCCGACACCCACGGCAGCAGCCAGCGCTGGCCCGACGCGCACGCCGCAACGATCGGAATGCTCGACCGGATGGTGCACGGCGTGCTGGCCGAGCTGTACGCCCGCGGCATCTATGCCATCCATGCCGGGGCCTGCACCTACCGCAGCGCTGCGCTGATCATCGCCGGGCGTAGCGGCCAGGGCAAGACGACATTAACCCTTGGGCTGGTGCGCCGCGGCTTTGGCCTGCTCTCCGACGAGTTTGCCGTGGTCGCGCCGGGCACGCGCCAGATCCTGCCGTACCACCGCAGCATCCACATCCGGCCCGGCACGCCCGAGCTGATCCGCGAGCTTGGCTTTGTCGCCGAGCGGCCGCCGGTTCACCTGGGTGGCGGGATCGAGTGGACGCTAACGCCGGACGACCTGGCGCGCGCCTTTCCCGGATGCCTGGCGCCTGCCGCGCCGCTCGGGGCTGTGCTGCTGCTCGATGGCCCGCCGCGCCCCGGCGAGCCGCCGCTGGGCGACCTGACAGAGGCGCTGGATCTCGGCAAGTCGTGAGGCGTCGGTCGGCGCGGTCTTGCCGCGCCGACCTCTATTTCCGGGTGGGGAGCGGCGTCGCCTGCCGTCCCGAAAACGTCCGTGGGTTCCTCCGGCGTCGGGACATGTCCATCCCGGATGGCGCGGCTCAGAACTTGTAGGTGATCCCGAAGAGCGGGCCTTGCAGGTCGATGTCGAGGGCGGCGCGGTCGGTGACCTGCTTCTCGATCGAGACGTAGCGGTAGCCGATGGTGCCCTGCCAGCGCTCGTTGAACAGGTAGTTGGCCCCGCCGTACATCTCCCAGCTCAAGTCCGAGCTGCCGTCGAAGCCGCCGACGTCGGCGAAGCCGGCGAGCGCCCACTTGTCGTTGAGCGCGACCCCGCCGCGGACGCCGACGATGCCGTCGGTCCAGGTCAGGCTCTTCTTCAGGTCGGCGTCGCCGAGGTTGGCGGTGCTGAGGCGGAAGTCGATCGAGGTGTCGAAGTAGCGCACGCCGCCGTAGACGTCGACGAAGCCCTTCGGGTCGTCGTAGACGCGGTACATGGCGGCGGCGGTGTACATGCCGAGCTTGGTGGTCGTGCGGGTGTCGACGCGGTTCTGGATCCACTTCCCGTCGGTGCCGAGGTCGGCATAGACGGCGTCGAGCAGGATGCCGAACTTGTCCTTCTGGAAGATCGCCGAGCCCATGAACGCCATGTTCAGCGCCGAGAGCACGTCCGAGGTCGAGAGGTCGACCAGCGGCTGGCCGTCCGGCCCCTCCTGCGAGCCGTTGATGACCGGCAGCCAGGCGTAGAGCGTCGCCTGGCCGGTCCAGCCCTGGCTCCAGTCCTCGAGCTGCTGCGCCGACGCCGGGGCGGCGAGGGCGAGGCAGGCGG
>CALLYN010000548.1 GCA_937858455.1 uncultured Kouleothrix sp. | reverse complement strand
GTAGGCGGCGATGCCCAGGCCACCGAGCTGCCCGAGCGGGGTGGCGATCGTGCCTGCGGCAGCCAGCGCATCGCGCAGGCGCGCCATGTCGCGCGGCGTGGCGCGCTCGGGGCCAACCAGCAGGCGGTTGACTACACGCTCAAGGTCGCCGGTGCGGCGAAGCTCGGCGCGAATATGCTCGCGGTCGAGCAGGTTCTCGGCGCCGGCCTGCACCGCGTCGTAGCGCGCGTTCAGGCTGGCTGCGTCGCGCAGCCCCTGGCCGAGCCAGCCTTTCAGCAGGCGTGCGCCCATGGGCGTGCGCGTCTGGTCGAGCACCGCCAGCAGCGAGCCGTAGGGCGTGCCGTCGGCGCCGGCGAAGATGTCGAGCGTTCGCCGGGTGGTGGCGTCGATCTGCAGGAGGTTTGCCCCACCCAGGCTGCGCACGGTCTGCAGCCGCGCGAGCGCCGGGCAGCGGTTCCAGCGCAGGTAGCGGATCAGCGCCCCGGCGGCGCGCATGGCGTAGGGCCGCTCGGCCAGCTCGAACGGCCGCAGGTCGGCGGTGTGAAAGTGATCGAGCAGCGCCTCCTGGCAGGCGGCGGCGCCGAACCACCAGCCGGGCAGCGGCGAGAGGCGGCCGACATGGTAGCTATTGGCCAGGCCCAGCTCGTCGCATAGCGCGCGGTGGCGCTGCGCCCGCTCGCCCTCAAGCCGCGTGACCCCGCTGGCCTGGCCGAGCCGCTGGCGCTGCTCGCGCGGCAGGTCGATGCTGCATAGCAGCTCGGCCGGCGTGGTGCGCGCCAGCTCGTCGATCAGGCGGTCGTGGGCGTCGGCGCCGGCCCACTCCTGGCTCCAGAGCGCGCCGGTCGAGACATCGGCCAGCGCCAGGCCGGCGCGCTGCTCCCCAAGCTCGACGGCAGCCAGCAGCCGGCGGTCGTCGTCGAGCAGGTCTTCGTCGAACAGCGCGCCGGGGGTGATCACCTCGGCAAGCTGGCGCGCCTTGAGCGCGCCTTCGCGCTCGCCCTGCACCTCGCGGCCGATCGCGACGCGGTAGCCCATACGCAGCAGCCGCGCAAGGTGCTCGCGCTCGCTGCCGATGGTGATGCCGGTCATCGCGAGCATCACCGGCTGGCCCGCGCGGCTGGTCATGAGCGGCTTCTCGGCCACGCGCAGGTCGAGCAGGCGGCCGAGCAGCCGCGCCGGGTCGCCGTATACCTCGAAGAACTTGCCGTTCTGCATCCAGGCCAGCGCGTCGGGGCGCTCGAGCTCGATCCGCGCAAACTGGATCAGCACATCGCTGGCCTCGGCCCCGCCGTAGCGCGCCCGCAAGACGCGTAGGATATCGTGTGTCTCCATGGGCTCCCGATCTCAGGTCGAACACGCGTGCGGCCGAGCTTTATTATATCTGGGATTTACGCGGTTGGCATGTTCAGCCTTCGGCAGAGCGGTACTATGCTCCGTATCGTGTGCGGTTTTTCCGCGCTCCGCGCGGAAAAACCGCACACAGAAAATCAACACGTACCATGCTGCCGCAGGCTCAATCTTGTATTTTGAGAAAGCCGAATCACGCAAGTTCGTAAGTCATAATGCTGGCGCCCTGTGCCTTGCCATGCCCTCACCGCAGTATAGCCGCGAAGCAGTGCCGGCGCAATTGAGCATTGGCACAAAACCTGCATTGCGATTCGGCAGCAACGCTTCATCTCAGGAACATTTCGGCTTGGCATTGGTACGGGCGCGGCAGCGCGCCCCTGCAACTTCAGGAGGGAGAAATGGCTACAACTACACGTGGGCGCGGCATCGGCGGCGGCAGCGGCCGCCTAATCATCGCCGCGTTTGTCGCGATTGTCGCGCTTGTCGGCTACTTCGGGGCAACCCAGATCAACCCGGTGACGCAGGAGAAGCAGCATCTCTCGATGACTGCCGAGCAGGAGATCGCGCTGGGCAAGCAGGCCGCGCCCGAGATGGAGCAGCAGTTCGGCGGGCTGTCGCAGAGCCAGGAGCTTCAGGCCAGAGTCGCCAGCCTTGGCGACGCGCTCGTCAAGGCCTCCGACGCCGGCAAGTCGCCCTACCAGTTCGAGTTTCACGTGCTCGGCGACCAGCAGACGGTAAATGCGTTCGCGCTGCCGGGCGGCCAGGTGTTCATCACCGAGGCGCTGATGAAGCTGCTCGCGACCGATGGCGAGCTGGCGGGGGTGCTCTCGCACGAGATCTTCCACGTGGTCGGCCGCCACTCGGCCGAGCAGGCCGCGCGCGCGGAGCTGGCCAATGGCCTGTCGGGCGCGGCGGTGATGGCGGCATACGACCCGAACAACCCGGCTAGCGCAAACAGCGCGCAGGTGGCCCAGCTGATCGGGCAGATGATCGATATGCGCTATGGCCGCGAGGACGAGCTGGAAGCCGACAACCAGGGCGTGCACTACATGGCGCAGGCCGGCTACGACCCGCGCGCGATGGTGTCGGTGATGCAGAAGCTCGAGCAGGCCAGCAACGGCCAGCAGCCGCCGGAGTTTTTCAGCACGCACCCAAGCCCCGAGCGCCGGATCGAGCAGATCCAGGCCGAGATCAACAAAGAGTTTCCGAACGGCGTGCCCGACAACCTTAAGAAGTAGCGCCTACTGCGGCCATGCGGGCGCCTGTGGCCGCCGTGGCGGCAGGCGCCGGCGCGGCACAGGCGTGGCTTCTTCGGCGGCGTTGAACGGCAGGTGCGCTTCCATGAACTCAAGCACATTGCTCGGGTAGTAGCCGGTTGCATTGTCGCTCAGGCGCTCAAACGCGCTCGTGTCGATCACCCTGTGCGGGTCGGGCGGCTCGGGCGCGAAGTGCTTGGCGTCGCAGAGGATGCGGCGGCGCTGCGCGCCAAACGGGCGGAACATCCAGGTGAGCGAGTTGTGCATCGGCCCGCTGGGGTGCGGCGCCAGCCGCAGCTTTGCCTCGTCCACCACCAGGCCGCAGCCGGCGGCGCGGCGCACCATCCAGCGCAGGGCGATATCCGAGAGGCTGGTGTTGGCATAGCCGCCGCCGACGTCGGCGTGAACTCCTGGGAACCACACCTGCTCAAGCACCTGGCCGGCAAGGCCCTGCGCGTTCCACAGCGTCGGAGTAAACGCTTTGCGGCACTCGTCGATCGCGATTGCGTGAAACGCGTGCTTCACCCAGCTGCTCAGCGTCACGTCGTGGAACTCGATCTCGCGGCGCAGCAGCGGGTTGAGCCGCGCGCCCAGCAGCGCGTCGGGGATGCCCAGCGAGCCGACGGTATCCCACACGCCCAGGCACTTGATCTCGACCTGGCGCGAGTAGCGCTGGCGGAAGGCGCGGGCGCGCTTGCTGCTCGGATGCGTGTCGTCGCTGCGGTCGCGGTACAGCGCGTAGGCGCGCTGCAGCTGGTTGCCGTGGTACTCGTGCAGCAGGCCGCAGTTGCGGATGAGCCCGGCCAGGCTGCGCACGGTGTAGGCGCCGCGGCTGAAGCCGAACAGAAAGATCTCGTCGCCATCTTCGTAGTTGTTCACCAGGAAGCGGTAGCCCGCGCAGATGTTGCGCGAGATGCCATACCCGCCCACGCCGCCAAGCACGCGGTCGGCCGCGCCGCTGGTGCCCACGCCAGGCTGGTAGTAGACCATCTGCCGGTCGCCCGAGGCATCGCGCGCGCAGATTGCCTGCGCAAGCTTGGCGACATTTGTGTCGGCCGGCCGGCCGTCTTTGATCTCGCCTTCGGTGTTCCAGGTACCATCCGCGCAGATGATCAGTCGCTTTGGCATGTCGGCCTCCCGTTTCACCGTGGTAGCTGGTTGGGCGCTGCTTTGTTACAGTAAACGGAGCATGCCGGGTTTTTTTACAAGCCGAAAGGTAGAAATATGGTAGAGATGAGTGGGGCCGACGTTCCACAAGCCTGCCTGTGTTCGATCATGGCTTGCCCATCTCTCATAGACCTGCTATGATCTGCAAGCAATCTTCACAAAGGCACCAGGGTCGTGGTATGAGCGCACCACCAAAGCCGTATATCACCGAAGCC
>CALLYN010000547.1 GCA_937858455.1 uncultured Kouleothrix sp. | reverse complement strand
CGCCGCCGCGCTCAGCGTCGACACGCTAGGCACCGGCGCGGGGCGCGCGCACGGCCACGCCTCGCTCGCCGCGCCTATGCCCGGCACGGTCGTCAAGCTGCTTGTCGAGGTGGGCCAGGCCGTGGCCGCCCAGCAGCCGCTGGTGGTGCTCGAGGCCATGAAAATGGAGCACGTGGTCGTCGCTCCCTACGACGGCCTGGTTCAGCAGGTTTGCTACGCCGCAGGCGCGCTGGTGGCCAAAGGCGCCGTGCTCGTCGAGCTCGACGAAGCCGCGGTGTAACGAAATAGCCTCAGCCGAGACATGATCGTAGCGCGCCTGCCCGCGCGCTGCGGTGCAACAAAAACGTGAGCGCCGCCGTCTGATATGTGCAGCTCGCTGTGGGCGCCTTTGCGCCCGTGGCAGGTGCGCCGCGCAAGCAGGCGATTTGACAAAGGCATACTCATCACGTATGATCAACGGAGTGTCGGGGCGTGGCTCAGCCTGGTAGAGCACAGCGTTTGGGACGCTGGGGTCGTGGGTTCAAATCCCTCCGCCCCGACCACCTCTCACTCCTTCGTCTTTCCCTCGCTTCGTGGCCCATATCTTGCAGCAATGCGTCAGAGGTACGTGCGTGTGCCGCTGCTGCGGCGCCATGCATCCAACTAGCCGGTGTCAAACGTATTATAAGCGGGTATTCTACTAGCAAGCTGCGCTGGTACTGTTTTTGAGTGCCAGGTGCGTCGAAAAATATTGACAAACTGCGCAGGTGGGTGTATAATCTGCGCAGGGCTTTCTATGCGGAAAGCCCCATAATGTGTCGCACCCTCTGATGACAAGCGTAATCGCGTAGTGTTCGGCCAAGTTCGCCGAGCACGACTGTCTCAGAACCATAATGAGGGCGCGGCTCCTTCCGCTTCGGGAGGAGCCGCGCTGTGTCTCTTGGAGGTGCCGAGTGATGAAGCGCACATACAACGAGCAGCAGGCATGGGAGCTCGACGAGCGCCCCGACGAGAACGAAGAGCCGACTGTCGAGGCGATCGCCGATGTCGAAGAGCTAGCAAACGATATATTGGAAGAGGCGGCCCTACCGGCTGAGCCGTCGCTTGACTCTGTACAGCACTACCTGCAAGAGATTGGCCGGGTTTCACTGCTCAGCGCAGCCGAGGAGGTCGAGCTGGCCGAGCGTATGGAGCGCGGCAAGGCTGCGGCGCAGCGCCAGGCTTTGGCCGAGGAGCTGAGCCCGCAGCTGCGCGCCGCGCTGCGCGCCGACCTGATCGGCGGCCAGGAGGCGCGCCGCCACCTGATTCAGGCTAACCTGCGCCTGGTGGTGAGCATCGCCAAGAAGTATGTCGGCCGCGGCCTGGCGCTGCTCGATCTGATTCAAGAGGGCAACATCGGCCTGATGCGCGCTGTCGAGAAGTTCGACTACCACAAGGGCAACCGCTTCTCGACGTACGCCACCTGGTGGATCCGACAGGCCGTCACCCGCGCGATCGCCGAGCAGGGCCGCACCATTCGCCTGCCGGTGCACATGAGCGAGTCGGTCGGGCAGGTGAAGCGCGCCGCCGAGCGCCTGGCCCAGGCGCTCGAGCGCCAGCCTACCGCCGAGGAGATCGCGACGGCGCTGGGCCAGCCGATCGATCGGATCGAGCGCGTGCTCGAGGCCGCCCGCCGCCCCGTCTCGCTCGAGACGCCGGTGGGTGAGGATGGCGAGCACACGCTGGGCGACTTCCTGCAGGACGACGAGCTGCCCACGCCGGCCGAGATGGCATCGCAGCAGCTGCTGCGGCGCGACCTGGCGGCCGCGCTCGATCACCTCAACGAGCGCGAGCGCCGGATCATCGACCTGCGCTATGGCCTGGCCGATGGCCAGCGCCGTACGCTGGAAGAGGTGGGCAAGGTGCTGGGGATGACGCGCGAGCGCGCCCGGCAGATCGAGGCCGAGGCGCTGCGGCGCCTGCGTGCCCCCGAGGTCGGCCAGCATCTGCGCGATTACCTTGAGTAGCGTCAGCGCCGATTCGCAGCTACAGCAAAACGCCGGAACTCAGCTCGAGTTCCGGCGTTTTGCTGTTGGGCGCGCTGTGGGCGCTACTTCGCCCGCAGTGCATGCAGCAGGCCATTGCCGTTGCCGTTCTTCGCCAGCACTTCCTCAAGCGGCAGCGGGCGCTGGTCGCCCTCGCGGAAGGTGTGCAGGGCCGCCGCGATGAAATCGCGGAACAGCGGGTGCGGCCGGTTCGGGCGCGACAGAAACTCGGGGTGGAACTGCGACGCGACGTACCATGGGTGGTCGCGCAGCTCGATGATCTCGACGAGCCGGCCATCGGGCGAGAGGCCGCTGATCACCAGGCCGGCGCCTTCAAGCAGGCTGCGATACTTGTTGTTGAACTCGAAGCGGTGGCGGTGGCGCTCCATTACCTCGCCGGTGCCGTACGCTGCGGCGGCTTTGGTGCCCGGCTTCAGCACGCACGGGTATACGCCCAGGCGCATCGTGCCGCCCTTGTCGGTGATATCCAGCTGGTCGGGCATGAAGTCGATCACCGGGTGCGGCGTCTGCGGCACGAACTCGGTGCTGTTGGCCTCGAGCGTATCGTCCATCACGTGGCGCGCGAACGCGATCGTGGCGCACTGCATGCCCAGGCACAGCCCCAGGTAGGGCACGCTCGCGGCGCGCGCATAGTCGGCCGTGGCAATTTTGCCCTCGACGCCGCGGTAGCCGAAGCCGCCCGGCACCACAATGCCATAGACGTCGTTCAGCCAGGCCTCCGGGCCTTCGCGCTCGATCACCTCCGACGACACCCACTTCAGCTCGACATCGACGCTCTGATGCAGGCCGGCGTGGCGCAATGCCTCGGCCACGCTTAGGTAGGCGTCGTGCAGCTCGACGTATTTGCCGACGATTGCGATCGGCAGGCGCCGCTTTGGCGCTTTGATCCGCCGTACCAGCCGCTGCCAATCGCGCAGATCGGGCGTTGCGGCATTGGAAAGGCCCAGCCGCGATACCAAGTAGTTGCCCAGGCCGGTCTCCTCGAGCACCAGCGGCACCTCGTAGATCGTCTCGACGGTGTGCATCGGGATCACCGCTTCGACGTCGACGTCGGCGAACAGCGCTACTTTCTCGCGGATCTCGTCGGAGATCGGGTGATCGGCGCGGCAGACGATCACGTCGGCGGTGATGCCAACGCGGCGCAGCTCCATAACCGAGTGTTGGGTTGGCTTGGTCTTGACTTCGCCAGTGGCACCGATATGCGGCAGTAGCGTGACATGAATATACAGCACGTTGTCGCGGCCGACATCTTTACGCATCTGGCGAATAGCCTCAAGAAACGGCAGGCCCTCGATATCGCCCACCGTGCCGCCGATCTCGACGATCACCACGTCGGCGTTCGATTGGCGCGCCACTGCGGCGATCCGGCCCTTGATCTCGTTGGTAATATGTGGAATCACCTGGATCGTGCCGCCAAGGTAATCGCCGCGCCGCTCTTTCTGAATCACCGAAGAGTAGATCTGCCCGGTAGTGACATTGCTCAGGCGCGAAAGGTTTTCGTCGATAAATCGCTCGTAGTGCCCCAGGTCCAGGTCTGTCTCGGCGCCGTCTTCAGTGACAAATACCTCGCCATGCTGGTAGGGCGACATTGTACCCGGATCAACATTGATGTATGGATCTAGCTTCTGAACCGAGACTCGCAAGCCACGGCTCTTGAGCAGCCGCCCGATCGACGCAACGGTGATACCCTTGCCCACGGAAGATGCCACGCCGCCTGTGACGAAGATGTACTTTGCCATTGCTGCTGTCGCTCCTTTTTGCTGGTCAATCGGCTGACTCAGATCGTGCTTCATCGTCGTACACTTACTACTATCTCTAGTAAAAACAATACGGGTCGTTCAGCTCCCCCGATCGAACGGACCCGCACCTGACAGCTGGTAGTAGATTGTCGTCAATCGTGATGTCATTGCTGCTCTGCAGGGCGCGTCGGCCGCTTACATCGTGCGCTACCCCTTGCCTCCTTATAATAACGAGTGAGTAGTGCTTTTTGACAATGCTACGCGCTCGATTTGCTTGCACTTGACGACGCCGCAAATGCCGAAAAGTCACGCCGATGCGCTATACGGCATCTCAGTGCCGTAATCAAACAGTAACCGTACCGGCTGCGGGCAAAAGAAAAGAGAGGAAGGCAATGCGACCTTCCTCTCAAGCAAGGTATGTTTGGCGCTGAGCTTGCGAAATGGTTTTCGACGGAGGCGATGCCAGCCGCAGATGCCAAGGAAAAACCGGTAGCCGCCAGGAACAAGGGGAGGAATGAGCCAGCGGCACGGCAGGTTCACCCGCCGGCGCCGAGTTTGTAACCTTCCCTGGCTAAATCGACAGTCCACTCCAATGTCCATAGCAGCCTCGAGGTGCCTGGCTGAAAGTGTGACGTACTTGTAATATGTCCTCGCCAGATAGACTCACCTCCGCAATCATTATACCACCGCTTGCGGTGCTTTGGCTAGCCCTATACGACATAGCGGTCAGCTACTAGGCTTCATAATAATGAAGCGTGTTTCCTCTTCATCTGCAGGCAAGTTTGTGGCGGTGATAGTTAACTTTTCTTCAGGAACGATCTCTTTGAGGCCCACCTCGTGCGTGAACTTCTCGAGTGGCGCCAGCTCCGAGGTGAAGCTGCGCTGGTCGCTCAGGGCGTAATGCATAGGAATGACGATCCGCGGTTCGATCTGGCTGATCACGCCGACGGCCTCGGCTGGGCCAATTGTCTCGTCGCCGCCAACCGGCACGAACAGCACATCGACGTTGCCGATCTCGTCGATCTGGTGCGTCGTCAGCTCGTGCCCCAGGTCGCCTAAATGGCAAAACACCACGTCGTCCAGATGGATCACATACACGGTATTGCCGCCGCGGCTGGCACCGCGCTGCTTGTCGTGGAATGTGCGCACGCCGGCGATCATCACGCCGCCGACCTCGTACTCGCCAGGGCCTTCGATCAGAAATAGCCGCTCGCGCATGGGCTTCACTGCGGCGACATTGTTGTGATCCGGGTGGGCGTGGCTCACGGTGACGATGTGTGCGCTGGGCCGTCCAATCTCGATGCCAACCGAGCGGTCGAATGGGTCGCAGAGCACAATGCCGTCGCGCCCGCGCAGCCGAAAGCAAGAATGGCCAAGATACTGAATGTCTGGCATAGTCTATGTCTCTAGCTTGTTTCTTCGTCCGATGTGGTGCCGTGCGCCTCGGCCCACAGCTGGTCGATAATTGGGCGAATCACGTCGAAGGTGAAGCCGCGCCGCTGCAGGTAGCCGCCCATGCGGCGGGTGAAGGCCTGGCGATCGGCCGAGTCGGCGTATTTGCGTAGGGCGCCGCGTGCTACCACCAGCGCGCGCTCGGCTTCGTCGCCCGCGAGCGCCTGGTCGGTCAGCACTGCGCCGGCGGTCTCGCTGTCGATCCCCTTGCGGCGCAGCTCGTCGCGCAGGGCATTGGCGCCGCGCGGGCGGCAGGCCAGGCGATTCTCGACCCAGAAGCGCGCGAATGCGGCATCATCGACCAGGCCGAGCTGAGCCAGGCGATCGAGCGCGCTATCGATCGCCTCGGGCGCGAAATCCTTGCGGCCGAGGCGGGTGCGGATCTCGGCGACCGAGCGCGGGCGGGCTTCGAGGAAGCGCAGCGCGGCCTGAAAGGCTTTGTCGCCGCTCTCGATCTGCTCGAGCTGCGCGTACTCGGCTTCGCCGAGCACTTTGCCCACGTGCAGCCCAGCGCGGGTGATCGTGGTGAGGCTCACGCCAAGGGCGAACTCGCCGTTGACGAACACATTCACGCGCTCGGGGTCATTCAGTTGTGCCCGCAGGCTCGTGATCGTTCCAGCTGGCATAGGCCCATGAAACGGCATGAGTTTTCGTTCTGAGCCGAGCGCACCCGACTCAGAACAGAAAACTCATGCTGCAATGCCGATTGCTCGACGCTATTCTTCAAACAGCCCGTCGCCGTCGTCGCCCTCTGCGGTGCTCGCAGCGGCGGCCGGCACAACCATGGCCTGGGCGCGGATCAGGCGCTCGATCTCGTCGGCCAGGGCCGGGTTCTCGTTCAGAAACGCCTTGGCATTCTCGCGGCCCTGGCCGAGGCGATCTTCGCCAAGGTAGAACCAGGCGCCGCTCTTGCGGATGATCTCCAGCTCGGTGGCGACGTCGAGGATGTTGCCGGCGCGCGAGATGCCCTCGTTGGCCATGATGTCGAACTCGGCCTGGCGGAACGGCGGCGCGACCTTGTTCTTCACAACCTTGACGCGCGAGCGCATGCCGATGGCCTCTTGGCCGGATTTCAGCGTCTCGATGCGGCGGATATCCATGCGCACCGATGCGTAGAACTTCAGCGCCTGCCCGCCGGTGGTGGTTTCGGGCGAGCCGAACATCACGCCGATCTTCATACGCAGCTGGTTGAGAAAGACCACCACGGTGCGCGACTTGCTGATAGCGCCCGAGAGCTTGCGGAGCGCCTGGCTCATGAGGCGGGCCTGCAGGCCGGGCAGCGAGTCGCCCATGTCGCCTTCGATCTCGGCGCGCGGCACCAGCGCGGCCACCGAGTCGATCACGATGATATCGACGGCATTCGAGCGCACCAGCATCTCGCAGATCTCGAGCGCCTGCTCGCCAAAATCGGGCTGCGACACCAGCAGGTTGTTGGTGTCGACGCCGCAGCGCGCGGCGTAGATCGGGTCGAAGGCGTGCTCGGCGTCGATGAACGCCGCGACGCCGCCGATCTTCTGGGCCTGGGCCACAATATGCTGGGCAAGCGTCGTCTTGCCGCTCGACTCGGGGCCATAGATCTCGATGACGCGGCCGCGTGGCACGCCGCCGACGCCCAGGGCGATGTCGAGCGCGATCGCGCCGGTGGGGATGACATCGATGCTCAGCTTCGAGCTGGCCTCCCCCATCTTCATGATCGAGCCCTTGCCGTACTTGCGGTCGATCTGGCTCATGGCCGCGGCCAAAGCCTTTTCTTTCTCGGGCGAAATGGCCATCGCGGGCGCTCCTCCGTTTTGCGTACTCACTCGTGCTACTCCTTAGATGCTCAAACTTTACTACACCGTGCCAGCCCTGTCAAAAGCAGGGTGTGGGCGTGCCACTGCATCACGATTATAGCACGAACGTTCGCTCTGAACAAGTGTTTTATTCGGCGAAATACGCGCCAGCTAGCGGATCGTCCAGCTGCTCTGCGCTGGCGATTGCGCTGCGAAGGCGGGGCTAAAGGGCAGTGCGCGCACAACCACGCGCTGGGTGAATTTATCGGGGCCTTTGGGCGGCCAGCACGTCACGAGCGTGACCATCTCGCGCTCGGTTGGGGCGATCAGCTGGGCGTTCGCGGCGTGCTGTTCGGGGGAAACGCCCTCTTCGGTGACGAGCATGCGCTCGCTGACGGTGTAGAGGTACTGCTGGCCCGCGCTGTAGAGCGTGATCTGGTCGCCCGGCTTGACGTAATATAAATCCTTAAAGACCTTGCCGTAGCCGCCGACGTGGCCCGCCAGCACGATATTGCCGCCGTCGCCGGGGTTTGCCGAGCCGCGATGCTGGCCGACGGCGTACTCGGCTACCTGCCACAGCGCGACCTCCTGGCCGTCTTGCTGCTTCACTTCCCAGCCAACCTCGACGACTTTTGAGTCGACGTGGATGCTGGGGATCGCGACGCGGGTGATTGCCGAGCGGTGATCGGGGTTGACGCTGGGGATCGGGCCTACCACCTGGCCGCCGGCCTCGCCGTCGGCGGCGGCGGAGCCGAGGACTGGCGCGGTAAACGGGGCCGGCTCCTGATCGACCTGCGGCACGATCGGCGCGGGGGCGGGCAAGTCGGTATCGCCGCGTGCGGCGTAGCGCTCGTACTCGGCCTGGCTGTAGATCCCGCCGACGTACAGCAGCAGCACCACGCCGACCAGCATGAACAGGTTGCCGAATGTCCAGAGCAGCCTGGCGCGGCCGCTCAAGGCGGAACCATGGCTGCTGCCCGCGCCGAAGCGACGCCCAGGCGCGGGCAGCTTAGCGGCGGAGGCTGAGCGATTCACGATCCAAAAACGACGCATGTTTCTTTACCCGGAGCTGACGCTGCGGCGGCGAACACAGGCGATAGCTGCAGTTTGCATGCCACGGTACCGGCTTTGAGGCGCGCTATTGCCATAGCGCAGGCGCCTGCGGCTTCAGTATACCACCCTGGCCAAGCTGTTATCAAGCCAGGCGCGGCCAGGAGCGCGATTCTCATCGTTCACTAATGGTATGGAATTTGCGGTGCAACCTTTGTTTGTGCCAGCGGCCGTTCGTGCGAAGAGAGTGTGCATGTCGTCTGGGAATACTCGACCGCCATCGATCGATGATCAGGCGCCTGGCCACGAGCCGCAGGTGCTGATTGTGGACGATGAGCCTGTCATTCTCGATCTGCTGCGCGATGTGCTTGAAGAGGCAGGCTATGCCGTGCTCAGCGCCAGCAATGGCGCCGCCGCGCTCTACCTGGTTCAGCGCGCCCCAGTGGCGCTGATTCTGACCGACCTGATGATGCCGAACATGAGCGGTATCGAGCTGGCGCGGCGGGTGCGCGCAAACGCTGATACCCAGGCAATTCCGCTGGTGCTGATGTCGGCGGCGATGCCAAAGAATGTGGATGATCTGTTCGCGGCGGTGATTCACAAGCCATTCGCTATTGACCAGGTCGTGGAGGTTGTGCGCAAGGTACAACTAGCGTAGTGACGACGGGCGGGCGCGAGGCGGTGATAGAGGTAGCCTTGGCGGGCATTAAGCCTGATTCCAGCGGCGCTATGTGTGGAGAACAGTGTCCCTATGACAAACGCGGAAGATCTGGTTTCGACTGGCATCTACGGCCTTGACACTATTCTAGGCGGCGGGCTCAGCCGGCCGTCGCTGGTGGTGCTGATCGGTGCGCCAGGCGCTGGCAAAACTGTGCTTGCCAGCCAGATTATCTTTCACGCCGCGCGCCAGGGCCACAGGGCGATCGTGTTTACCTCGTTCTCGGAGGGCGCCGAGCAGTATATCCAGCATATGCGCTCGCTTACATTCTTTGATGCCGGCCTGCTGAGCAACGGCGTGCAGGTGTTGACGCTGGCCAGCCAGCTTACGGCCGAGGACAGCCTGCCGTCGACCGCGATGGCGCGGCTGATCCGCACGAGCGGCGCCAATATTGTGCTGCTGGACGGCTTCCAAGGCGCCGACCCGCTGCTGCCGGGCGGGCAGAGCATGCGCGCCATGCTCTCGGCGCTGGCCACCCAGATCCGCTACCTCGACGTGACGATCCTGGTGACAATCGCCGGCGAAGTGCGCGACCCGCACCTATATACCGAGATGACGGTGGCCGACGCGGCGATCGGGATGGTCTACCGAACCGAGGGCCGCTACCACCGGCGGCTGTTGGAGGTGGTGAAGCTGCGCGGGCGGGCGCAGTGGCCTGGGCTGCACAGCTACCAGATCGATGCCCAGGGCGTGCGTGTATTTCCCCGGATCGAAGGCTTCCTGCCGGCGCGCCCGCAGCAGTTCAGCGACGCGCGGGTGCCGTTTGAGCTGCCCGTGCTCGACCATCTGCTGGGCGGCGGCCCGAACGTGGGCACGACCACGCTGCTGGCGGGCGCGCCCGGCGTGGGCAAAACCATGCTCGGGCTCTACTGGGCGGTGGCCAATGCGCGGCCCGAGGCGGCCAGCCTGTTTATCTCGTTCGCCGAGCAGCCGGATCAGCTTGAGCTGAAAGCCGCAGCCTTCGGCCTCGATCTGCGGGGCGCGGTGGCGCGCGGCAGCGTGCGCCTGCTGCGGCTCTCGGCGGTGGAGCTGAACCCCGACCGATTCGCCGGGATTCTGCTGGACGAGCTGGCTGAGCAAAAGGTGGCGCGGCTGGTGGTAGACGACGTGGCCTCGCTGCTGCACGAGCTTGGCGAGCGCACGCGCGATTACCTCAGCGCGCTCAGCGATATCACCTATAGCGCCCAGATCACCAGCATGTATATGATCGAGATCGCGCCGTTCGATGGCCTGCGCGTGAACCTCTCGAACACGCCAACATCGGTGCTGGGCGATAATGTGCTGGTGATCCAGCAGTATGAGATCGGCGGGGCGCTGCGCCGGGTGCTGGGCGTGCTGCGTATGCGCCTGAGCATATTCGATCGCACGCTGTACGAGCTGGTGCTCGATAGCGCGGGCATACACCTGGCGCCGCTCGAAGATACTGTGCAGCGGCGGCTGGCGCCAGGCGGCTCGCCCACCACTACCTGATCGCGCGGCTCGCCCTCCTCTACCTGCGCTGGCTCAGACCAGCTCGGTTTGATCATTTTTCTTTAGGGATGCCTTGCCCGGTGAAGCCGGGCAGGGCATCCCTAAAAGAATATGGAGTTACGCACTTGCGTGACTCGGGTTCCTCAGAGTACGAGATTGGGCCTGCGGCAGCATGGTACTTGTTTATCTTTTGTGTGCGGTTTTCCGCGCTCCGCGCGGAAAACCGCACACGATACGTAGAATAGTACCGCTATGTAAGACCTAAAGCTATTTCGGGGGCGGCTTCGCCGCCGCCCGCACCCCCACCCCAGCGCAACCAGCCGTGCTGCGCTAAAATTGACAATCTTGATAAATAAAATTAAAATAAGCCCCGGTTTTGACAAACCCGAGCAAGCACGTTATATTCGTGTCATCCAGGCTAAGTAGTGCAACAACGCCGCCGCTCGATGCGAGCGCGCCGGCTAGGATTGGCGTACGCCAGCTGCGCGATACCGCTGTCGCCCACGACAGGCGGTCGGCCAGCTATCGACACGAAGCGATGCTACAGATCAACCAGCTCAGCTTTCAGTATGCGGCCGCCGACACCGCCGCGCTTGAAGATATCGGCCTTACGGCCGAGGGTGGGGCGATCATGCTGATCGCCGGCAGCAGCGGCTGTGGCAAATCGACGCTGCTGCGCTGCATCAACGGGCTGATCCCACGCTCGTACCGCGGCAAGCTCAGCGGCACGGTGCATGTGCGGGGCCAGGCCACGGCGGGGCTCTCGCTGGCGCGGATCGCCCAGCTGATCGGTACGCTGCAGCAGGACCCCGAGAAGCAGATTGTGGCCAGCTATGTCGCCGAGGAAGTAGCGTTTGGGCCAGAAAACCTGGGCTGGCCGCGCGCGCGGATCCGCGCGGCGGTGGATGCGGCGCTGGAAGAGCTGGGCATTGCGCACCTGAAGGGCCGCGAGACCTTTCACCTTTCGGGCGGCGAGAAGCAGAAAGTCGCGCTGGCCGGGCTGCTGGCGATGGAGCCGCAGGTACTGCTGCTCGACGAGCCGCTCGCAAGCCTCGACCCGCTGGCGGCGCACGCGGCGATCGAGGTGATCCGCGCGCAGGCCGAGCGTGGGCGCTGCGTGCTGCTGGTGGAGCACCGCGTCGAAGACGCGCTGCACAGCCAGCCGAGCCAGGCGCTGCTGCTTGAGGGCGGGCGCCAGATCTACCAGGGCGGCACCGCCGGGCTGCTGCGCGCAGCCGACCCGCTGGCGGTGAAGCTACCGGCGCCGACGGCGGTGGCGCGGCTGCTTGAGCGCCCGCCTATGCCAGCGCGGCCCGCTGCCGCTGGCGCGGCAGCGGCGCAGGCCGAGCCGATCATCGCATTCGAGCAGGTGGAGTTCTGGTACGACGACGAGCGCCGCGCGGTGCTGAAGGGCGTATCGCTCGATATTCGCAAGGGCGACGTGATCGCGCTGCTGGGGCCAAACGGCTCGGGCAAATCGACGCTGGTGAAGCATGCGCTTGGGCTGCTGCGGCCGCGCGCCGGCCGGGTGCGCGTCGAGGGCCGCGACACGCGCGATGCCACAGTGGCGCAGATGGCGCGCACGGTCGGGTATGTGTTTCAAAGCCCGACACACATGCTCTTCGCGCCGAGCGTGCGTGAAGAGCTGGCGTTTGGCCCGCGCAACCTGGGGGCCGACGCGCAGACGATCGAGCGCGCCACCGCGCGGGCGCTGGCGGCCACCGGGCTGGGGCAGCTGCTCGAGCGCGCACCGCTGAGCCTCTCGTTTGGGCAGCAGAAGCGCGTGGGCATCGCGGCGGTGATGGCAATGCAAAGCCGGGTGCTGGTGATGGACGAGCCGACCGCCGGCCAGGACTACGCCAGCGCCACCCGGTTTATGGACGAAGTCACGGCGTTGGGTGCGTTTGACGCGGTGATATTCGTGACGCACGACCTCGACCTGGCGCTGACATACGCGAACCGCGTGCTGCTGTTCAACGACGGCCAAGTTGTTGGCGACGGCGCGCCTGAGGCAGTGCTGAGCGACACCAGGCTGCTACGACGTTGTAATGTTCTCCCAACGACGCTGTTGGAGCTGAATCTGGAACTGCTGCCGCGCACCGGCCGGTTCATGGGGGTGCAGCAGATCGCCGCGATCCAGCGCGGCACTGTTGATATCGAACATGCTGCGGCCGTGTCAGCCGCGGCAGGCAAGCCAACAGACCAAGGAGGACACCATGAGCATCAGTGAACCGGCCGCCAGCGGGCGGAACAGCACGGCGCAGAACCGCTGGGTGCGGCCGCTGCTGCCGCTGCTGATCATCGCCATCGCCGCAATTGTGCTGCTGTACCTCGGCGGCTTTGTGGCGACGGCGCAGGGCGCCACCGACGACGCGGCGCTGCCGCTCTCGCGCTGGTTGGGCGTGATCGCGGCGACGGCGGTGATCTTGTACGGGCTGTATGTTGGCCTGGCGGCCAAGCCGATCTGGCAGTTTGGGACGCGCGAGGTGGTGTATGCCGCGATTGGCGCCGCGCTGTATGGCGTGCTCTCGTGGGCGACCAACATCATCCAGCTGCCGTCGATCAGCCTGGTGGCGCTGCGGCCGGCGGTGGTGATTCCGGTGTTCTTCGGCATTGCGTTTGGGCCGCTGGTGGGCTTCTTCAGCGGCTTCGTGGGCAATGTGCTGGGCGACGCGCTCACCGGCTGGGGTGTGTACCCGCTGTGGGATGTGGGCAACGGCCTGATGGGCCTGGTGCCGGGCCTGATCGTGGCGTTCAGCACCCGCCGGCGCGCGCTCGACGTGGTGACGATCGTGGTGGCGGCGCTGTCGCTGCTGGCCACGCTGCTGCTGGTGACGAACGCGAGCTTCACGGTTACCGACTTCAACGGCAACGAGAATCCGGTCGGCCCGCTGTGGTGGCTGCCGCTGCTGGGCGGCGTATTGGCGGTGGGCGCGCGCTATCTGTTCGCCAAGCGCGAGGAGCTGGCCGCAGCCGAGGTCTGGGGCGCGCTGGGCATTATCATCGGCATTGGCTTCGCGGCGTTTGGCGGGGTGTTCCAGAACGGCACCAGCCCGGCGCTGGCGTTTTTTGGCGAGTTCGTGCCGGCGGCTGGCTCGAATCTGATCAATGTGCTGATCCTGCTGCCGATCCTGCTGACGGCCTGGACGGCGGCGCGGGCGCGCAGCGGCCGCTAGCGCGCTGCGGCGCAGCTGCTAGGGCGGATTCAACCACCTGCCCGCCGCTTGCGCGCCTGGCGCGAGCGGCGGGTCGGCGACATAGGCCGACGGCGCGTCCCGGGACGGCGCAGGATTTTCGCGCCATTCGCGCCGGCGCGGCGAGCGGTCGAGCCCGACCGGATAGACGGTCGCCTCGTCGCCCTTGATGCGAAGGCGCAGGAAGTGGCGATGCGAGTCCCGCCGCATCGCCGAAAACGCGTCGGTGTGGCCGATATCCAGCCAGCGCGACGAAACGTAGAGATAGACGCCGAAGAACGTGCCCGCGACCACGCCCGCCGTGTCCCCATTCACGAAGCCCGCGTACGCCGCCGCGAACGCAGGGTTCGCCTCGCCGTAGCGACGGGTCGCTTCCTTCGCCGTCACAATCAGCGGTGCCCTCGTC
>CALLYN010000546.1 GCA_937858455.1 uncultured Kouleothrix sp. | reverse complement strand
CCGCAAACGAGGCCAGCGCGCTGCTCTTGCCATAGCCGGCGCTGGCGCGCATCAGCGACACCGGGTACTCGACCGCATCGGCCAGCAGCCGGTCGAGCCGCGGGCGGCGCAGCCACCGGCGCGGCAGGCGTGGCGGCATCAGCCGGGTATAGACGACAATCTCATCACCAAACATGGCCGTGTATGCTCGCGAGGTGGTTGAACGGCCCTATTGTAGCACCTTCGGTGCGACACCGCGCAGCCGCTGTGGCGGCCGGCCTCGCGCGCTGTAACTCAAACTGCGCCGCGCGCCGCCCAACCTGAACTTGATTGTAACTATGCGATGCTACGATGCGGCCAGTTAGCCAACACGCATTTACCGCATTACAAAGCGGAAAAGAATAGGAGAACCCTTCATGGCCGAGCAAAAAACCGCCCAGCAATTCGCCCAAGAGCAGTATAAAGTCGTCGAGAATGCCGCCGGAAACGCCATGCGCGTATGGGCCGACTTGGCCACCACCACCACCGAGTATAGCTTCCAGGCCTTCGAGCAGGGGCTGCGCTACAACCAGGAGCTCGGCGCGCAGGCCGAGAAGATCGCCCAGGAGGCGCTGGCCAACTACCGCCAGTTTTACCAGGACGGCATGAAGACCTGGCAGGGCTACATGCAGGGCGTGAACGAGCTGGTCGCCCGCCTGAGCAAAAACTAAGAGCCTGTTTGAAGAAGAAGGAGTGCGAGGGGCGATGCCCCTCGCGCATCCCTTTCTGGCGGGCCGCGGCCACAAACTCAAGCAGCTTCCAAGGCTAGCCGCACGCGGCGCACAAGCCGCTCAGCACAGGCATGAATAGGTCTGGGGACGCAACCCGTTCCCAGACCTACTGCAATCTTGCACCATACTATCGAGATCACAAGACGCCGATGGAGAAAGGGTAAAGGCAATGACGCGTGACCAACAGACCGAGGCGCTGGCGGCGAGCTGGATGAGCGACTCACGGTGGCAGGGCATCGAGCGTGCATATACGGCCGAGGATGTGGTACGGCTGCGCGGGTCGATCCTGATCGAGCAGACGCTGGCGCGGCTCGGTGCCGAGCGGCTCTGGGCGCTGCTGAACACCGAAGATTACGTGGCCGCTCTGGGTGCGCTCACCGGCAACCAGGCCGTGCAGCAGGTCAAGGCCGGCCTCAAGGCGATCTACCTCAGCGGCTGGCAGGTCGCGGCCGACGCCAACCTGGCGGGCCAGATGTACCCCGACCAAAGCCTTTACCCGGCGAATAGCGTACCGAGCGTGGTGAAGCGGATCAACCAGGCGCTCCAGCGCGCCGACCAGATCCAGCACAGCGAGGGCAAGGGCGATACCTACTGGTTCGCGCCGATCGTGGCCGACGGCGAGGCGGGCTTCGGCGGGCCGCTGAATGTGTTCGAGCTGACCAAGGCGCTGATCGAGGCCGGCGCGGCCGGCGTGCACTTCGAAGATCAGCTGGCCTCGGAGAAGAAGTGCGGCCACATGGGCGGCAAGGTGCTGATCCCCTCGCAGCAGGCCGTGAAGAACCTCGCGGCCGCGCGGCTGGCCGCCGACGTGATGGGCGTGCCCACGGTGATCATCGCGCGCACCGACGCGAATGGCGCCAACCTGCTCACCAGCGACATCGACGACCGCGACAAGCCGTTCTGCACCGGCGAGCGCACCGTCGAGGGCTTCTACCGCGTGCGCGCCGGCCTCGACCAGGCGATCGCCCGCGGGCTGGCCTACGCGCCGGTTGCCGACTTGGTGTGGTGCGAAACCTCCGAGCCGAACCTGGCCGAGGCCCAGCGCTTCGCCGAGGCGATCCACAAGCAGTTCCCGGGCAAGCTGCTGGCCTACAACTGCTCGCCGTCGTTTAACTGGAAGAAGAAGCTCGACGATACCACCATCGCCAAGTTCCAGCGCGAGCTGGGCGCCATGGGCTACAAGTTCCAGTTCGTTACGCTGGCGGGCTTCCACGCGCTCAACTACAGCATGTTCGAGCTGGCGCGCGGCTACAAGGATCGCGGCATGGCGGCCTACTCCGAGCTCCAGCAGGCCGAGTTCGCCAGCGAGCAGTTTGGCTACACCGCGACCAAGCACCAGCGTGAAGTCGGCACTGGCTACTTCGACGAGGTGGCCCAGGTGATTGCCGGCGGCGCGGCCTCGACCACCGCGCTCACCGGCTCGACCGAGGAAGAGCAGTTCCACTAAGGCGCGGCTCACCCCCGAAGTTTCGGCGTGGCACGGTACGGGCGCGCTCTATCGCGCCCCTACGGCTTCGGGGCAATGAACCGGAAAGTAATAGAACCCTGCCTAAGCTGCTGAGCGCCAGGGAGGGCCGCGGCCGCGGCTGCCGCCCTCCCTGGCCTTGCCTACCGCCCATCCGACGAGCGACGACCGGCGACCGGCCACGTGTGTGCGGCGCTCGTGGTCGGCCGTCGGTCGTCGCTCGTCGCGCCGCCGAGGCTGCAAAAAATCGCGACATCGCGTATAATCACATGTAGCCTGGCGTACGCATATTCGCGAAAATATCATGCTACCACGTCTCTGGGGCTTGCCGTCGGCCACAACTAGCGCAATGGTGCAAAAGCTCCAGCACGAGCTCGAGCACATGCAAGATCGCTTCGGTGGGATCTTCAAGCTTATGCTGCACGGCGACCCACAGAGCGTGGCCAAAACTCCGGCCGACGAGGTCTATGGCGAGGGCAAGCTGCGGCTGCTGCGCTACCGCGCGCCAGCTGGCCGGCGCCTGCCCATCCCGCTGCTGATCGTCCCCTCGCTGATCAACCGCTACTACCTGCTCGACTTGGTGCCCGGCCGCAGTCTGATCGAGTACCTGGTGAGCCGCAACCTCGACGTGTTCGTGATCGACTGGGGCGCGCCCGGCCCCGAAGACCGCGGCACCACTTTTGATCACTACGTCACCGGCTACCTGCGCCGCGCGGCCCAGCGCGTGCGCGCGATCAGCGGCCAGGAGCGGCTGAGCATGCTCGGCTACAGCATGGGCGGCACACTCACGGCGATCTTCAGCGCGCTATACGGCCGCTATGTCGCCAACCTGGTGCAGGTGGCCGCGCCGATCGACTTCCATGACGACGGCATTCTCTCGCAGTGGACGCGCAAAGATCGCTTTAATGTCGACTTGGTGGTCGATACCCTGGGCGCGCTGCCGGTGTCGCTGATGCAGGCCAGCTTCCGCATGCTCAAGCCGACGTACCAGATCAGCCAGCAGATCGCGCTGGCCGAGCAGTTCGGCGACACCGACGCAGTGCAGGATTTCCTGGCCATGCAGCTGTGGCTCGACGACAATATTCCGTTCCTCGGCGAGGCCTACCGCACCTATATCAAAGAGTGCTACCAGGAAAACCACCTGGTGCAGGGCCGGCTGGTGGTGGGCGGCCGGCGCGTCGACCTTGGGCAGATCGAGGCGCCGCTGCTGACAGTGGTGGCCACCCGCGACATGATCTGCCCGCCCCAGTCGTCGAAGGTGCTGAACGAGCTGGTCGCCAGCCCCGATAAGGCCGTCTTCGAGTTCCCCGGCGGCCACACCAGCATTGTGGCCGGCCTCGACGCCCCGCAGCAGCTGTGGCCCCACCTGGCCGACTGGCTCGTCGCCCGGTCGAGCGAGGCCGAAGACGAGAGCTGATACCGCATCCGGCTGATCGCTTGCTTTCTGCTTGGAGTTCGGGAGTGGCGCTGCCGCCCCCGAATTTTCTTTTTGCGATGCCCTCCTTGCGGGGGTTCGGGGCGGCACTGCCGCCTCTGAAGTTTCTTATTGTCAGCACTTACGCGGTCGCCTGCGATACGGGCTTGTTCTGCCTGCGGCAGCAAGGCAAAAACGCGCACCGCGTAAGTCCTGTTATTGGGATGCCCTACCCGGCGAAGCCGGGCAGGGCACCACAAAAAGAAAGTGATAGGATGCATCTGG
Organism: uncultured Kouleothrix sp.; assembly: GCA_937858455.1. GTDB lineage: Bacteria > Chloroflexota > Chloroflexia > Chloroflexales > Roseiflexaceae > Kouleothrix. Next base: position 3,388 of record CALLYN010000546.1, on the reverse strand, counting down.
CCGCGCGTGCCTACGCCTCTTCCGCCTCGCCTGGCCACACCTGCGGCAGCGCCGCCGGGCGCTCGCAGCTGCTGGCCAGCTCGACATGCCGGCCCGCGCGCGAGGCATCGTGAAAGGCGTGCATCAGGTCGAGCACGTGGTAGGCCAGCGCACCGTTGGCGCGGTGCGGGCGGCCGCTCCGCAGCGCATAGGCCATGTCGGCCAGGCCCAGGCCGCGGCTGTTGGCGGTGTAGCCATGCGCGATCGGCTGCTCGCGCCACTCCTTGTCGGTGGCCAGCCGCAGCCGCACCGGCCCGCCAAACGTGTTAGGGTCGGGCAGGCTGAGCGTGCCGAGCGAGCCGTAGATCTCGATCCGCGGCACCTCGGCGGCCCATACGTCGAAGCTCGTCACCAGCGTCGCCACCGCGCCGGCCGCGAAATCGAGCACGCCGGCTACGTGCGTGGGCGTATTGACGGCGATCTTCGTGCCGTGCAGCGGCTGGCTGGTGATCGTCCGCTCGGCGAACGAGATCTGCACCGAGCCGGTGGCGCGCCGCACCGGGCCGAGCAGGCTGATCAGCGCGGTGAGGTAGTACGGGCCCATGTCGAACATCGGCCCGGCGCCGGGCTGGTAGAAGAAATCGGGGTTGGGGTGCCAGCCCTCAGGCCCGTGGCCGAGCATGAACGCGGTGGCGGCCACCGGCACGCCGATCGCGCCGGCGTCGATCAGCGCGCGGCATGTCTGCAGCCCGCCGCCGAGAAAGGTATCGGGGGCGCAGCCCACCCGCAGCCCCTTGCCCTCGGCCAGCGCCAGCATGCGCTCGGCGTCGGCGCGCTCGATCGCCAGCGGCTTCTCGTTGTACACCGATTTGCCGGCCTCGATCGCGGCCAGCGCCACCTCGGCGTGCGCGCCCGGCACCGTCAGGTTGAGCACTACCTCGATCGCCGGGTCGGCCAGCAGCTCGGCCACGCTGCAGGCTTTCGGCACGCCATACTTAGCCGCCTGGGCCTGCGCGCGCGCCAGGTCGATGTCGGCGCACGCCACGATGTTGAGAATATCGAACTTCTGCCCGGCCTCCAGGTAGATCCCGCTGATGTTGCCACAGCCGACGATCCCTACGTTCACTGGCTTGATTGGCATGATGCACCTTCTTGCTTGACTATCCACGATGGTGGCGCAGCCGCGCCCTGTTCTGCTTTTGTAGCCTTCAGCACATTTGAGCCGTGCGCAATTTTCCGCGCAGGCGCGCCAGGCCCGCTAGCGCGGCGCGCCTTCTTCGAGCCACGCCAGCTCTGCGGGCGTCAGCCGCAGGTCGCACGCGGCCGCGTTCTCACGGAACTCGGCGCCGGTCTGGCAGCCCACCAGCGCATACACCTCGAGCGGCTGGCTCAGCACATAGGCAAGCGCCACCTGCGCCGGCGTCAGGCCGCGCTGCGCCGCCAGCTCGGCCGCGCGGTCGAGCCGGGCAAAGTTGGCCTCGCTGCCGTACACCTCGGCGCAGAGCTTATCTAAATAGCTCTCGAACGTGCCCAGGTTATCGCGCCGGAAGCGCCCCGAGAAAAAGCCGCCGGCCAGGCTCGACCAGGTGAGCAGCGGCATGCCTGCGGCGGCGTGCCACTCGCGCGCGGCGCGCCCCTCGGCCCCGCTGACGCTCAGGCAGCCCTCCCACGGCGCGAACGCCTGCGTGGCCAGGCTCAGGTTCGGGCTGCTGGCCACGAATGGCGTCAGGCCATGCGCGGCGGCATACTCGTTCGCTGCCACCAGCCGCTCGGGCGCCCAGTTCGAGCCGCCGAATGCGTGGATGCGGCCGGCGCGCTGGTGCTCGTTCAGCGCCTCGACGATTGGCCCGACCGGCAGGCGCGGGTCGTCGCGGTGAAGCAGGTACAGGTCGATGTAGCTCGTGCCCAGGCGCTCGAGCGACTCGCCGATATCACTGGCGATATCGGCGGGCGTGACGCGCTGGCGCCCCTGCATGGGGTGCGCGCCCTTGCCAATGATCACCACCTGCTCGCGCACGCCGCGCGCGCCAATCCAGGCGCCTAGCGCGCGCTCGACATCGCCCTGGCCGTAGGTGTGCGCGGTATCGAAGGTGGTGCCGCCCTGCGCAAACACGGCGTCGAGCAAGTCGAAGCTGCGCTCGCGCTCGCTCGTGCGCAGCATGATCGTGCCCTGCACGACCCGCGCCACCGGCTTGGAAACCCCAGGAATTGTGCCATAGTTCATGAGCTGCTTTCTCCACTGAGCGGAATGGGCGTAAGCATACTACAAGTTTGGTTTCTCGCAACCGCCTGCCGCAGCGCGCGATTTTCGCGGTAGTATATGCTGCGGCTTTCAGCCGGGCGCGCCGCCGCCACCGCACCAGAGGAGGAACCATGGCCTTCTTCGACCTGTCGCTCGACCAGCTTCGCACCTACCTGCCGCCGCGCGACGAGCCAGCCGACTTCGACGCATTCTGGCGCGACACGCTGGCCGAAACCGAGCGCTGGCCGCTCGACGCGCGCTTCGAGCCGTTCGAGTGTGGGCTGCGCACCGTCGAGGTGTTCGACGTGACGTTCAACGGCTATGGCGGCCAGCCGATCAAAGGCTGGTTCCTGCTGCCGCGCCAGCGCGAGGGCGCGCTGCCCTGCGTGGTCGAGTACATCGGCTATGGCGGCGGGCGCGGCTTCCCGACCGACTGGCTGGTGTGGAGCGGGGCGGGCTACGCGCACCTGATCATGGATACGCGCGGCCAGGGCAGCGCCTGGCTCAAGGGCGACACGCCCGACCCCGAGGTCGACGGCGGCAACCCGCAGCATCCCGGCTTCATGACGCGCGGCATCCTGAAGCCTAGCACCTACTACTACCGCCGGGTGTTCGCCGACGCGGCGCGGGCTGTGGCGGCGGCACGCGCGCACCCGGCCGTCGAACGGCGGCCTTGTGTCACACGCCCGGTGGCGAGGGCGTCCCGTTCACCAACGTCCAGTTCGCGGCGAATAACCGCCCCACTCCCGCCGCCTACGCGGCAATCGGCCTGAACACGGCAACGGCGGGCGAAGGAGTGTTCATCAATCCCAACGGCACGCTGTTCCTGAACTCGGCCGCGAACCGCGGCGTCGGGTACTCCGGGCCGCTGGACATGCAGTTCAAGCGCCAGGGCGCAGGCACCGCGAACCCGGGACTGATCACTGCCAACAATCTGAACACCATCATCACCACGCCGCTGATGATGCTCTGGCAGGTGACGGTGCCGATCTATGCCGTCGCCGCGGCCGGCATGGCGCTGCTGATCTCGCCGCTGTCGGCGGCCGTCATGCTCGCCACGCCTGACGCTGACACGGGCCTCGCCTCCGGCGTCAACAATGCCGTCGCTCGCGCCGCCGGCCTGATCGCCGTCGCCGCCTTCGGCGCGATGGCGAGCCTCGTCTTTGC
>CALLYN010000545.1 GCA_937858455.1 uncultured Kouleothrix sp. | reverse complement strand
CTCGACACCGACGACGTGCGCAAGAAGGTCGACGATGCGTTGAAGCAGCTGTTCCGGCCCGAGTTCCTCAACCGCATCGACGCAACGATCATCTTCCACGCGCTCACAAACGAGGAGATCCACCAGATCACCTCGCTGATGCTGAAGCGCGTGCAGGAGCAGCTGAAAGAGCACAGCCTAACGCTCGAGGTGCGACCGGACGGCATCGACCTGCTGGCCAAGCGCGGCTACGATCCGGCCTTCGGCGCGAGGCCGCTGCGCCGGATCATCACCAACCTGATCGAGGATCCGCTGTCGGAGGGCGTGCTCGAAGGGCGCTTCCAGGCCGGCGATACGGTGGTGATCGATACGGCCACGCTTGAGAGCGGCGAGACGTACCTGCGGCTGCGGCCGGCGCGCGAGGTGAAGGCCGAGATCGAAGAGGAAGAGGGCGCGATCGCCTAAAAACGACCCACCAAGCCTGCAAGCATCGGGGCCGCGAGCATTTGCTCGCGGCCCTTTTGCGTGCGCCGAGCGAGATCAGCCATTCGGGCATGGCCTGCGTGTTATAATTGTCGTAAAGTACAGCGCAGAGCGCGCGCTATTATCGCGAGGCAGGCGCTACGTGCCGCGCAAGAGCCCGTAGCACTGGCGCGGCGGAGACCGTAGCTTTTGGCGAAAACACGTACAGTCTATATCTGCCAGCAGTGCGGCTCGCAGCAGACGCGCTGGATGGGCAAATGCCCCGACTGCGGCACCTGGGACAGCCTGGTGGAGCAAGTCGAGCGCAAAGAGCCTGGCGCGGGGGCGCGCGGGCGCGGGCCGATCGGCGCGGGCGGCATGAACCAGCCGGTGCCACTGCGCGAAGTGCCAACCGGTGGGTTCGCGCGGCTGCCGCTGCTTGGCGACGAGTTCGGGCGGGTGCTAGGCGGCGGCCTGGTGCCCGGCTCGGTGGTGCTGATCGGCGGCGACCCCGGCATTGGCAAAACCACGCTGCTCAGCCAGGCCGCCGCCGACTTTGCCGACCGGCTGGGGACGGCGCTGTATATCTCGGCCGAGGAGTCGATCCAGCAGATCAAGCTGCGCGCCTCGCGCATGGGCCTCGACCCCGAGCGCATGCTGGTATACTCGGAAACCAGCCTCGACGCGATCCTTGAGCAGATCGCCAACACTCGCCCGCAGCTCGTGGTCGTCGACTCGATCCAGACGGTGTACCTCGAAGAGCTAACCTCAGCGGCCGGCAGCGTCAGCCAAGTGCGCGAGGGCGCGCTGCGGCTGCTGCGGCTGGCGAAAGACACCGGTATCCCGATGTTTCTGGTGGGCCACGTTACCAAAGAAGGCGCGATCGCCGGGCCACGTGTGCTTGAGCATATTGTCGACGTGGTGCTATACCTGGAAGGCGAGCGCTTCCACCAGTACCGGCTGCTGCGCGGCGTGAAAAACCGCTTCGGCTCGACCGACGAGGTTGGCGTGTTCGAAATGACCGAAGGCGGGCTGCGCGAGGTCAGCAACCCCTCGCAGGTCTTCCTGGCCGAGCGCAGCGCCAACACGCCCGGCTCGGCCGTAGCGGTGACCATGGAAGGCACGCGCCCGCTGCTGGTAGAAGTGCAGGCGCTGACCGCAAATACCAACAGCGCGCAGCCGCGCCGCACCTCGAACGGCTTCGACATGAACCGCCTGCTGATGCTGGTGGCGGTGCTGAGCAAGCGCGTGGGGCTGCCGCTGTTCAACCAAGACATCTACGTGAATATTGTCGGCGGCCTGCGGATCACCGAGCCGGCCGCCGACTTAGCAGTAGCGGTGGCGATCGCCTCATCGTACCGGAACATGCGCGTGCGCAACGACCTGGTGCTGGTCGGCGAGATCGGCCTGTCGGGCGAGCTGCGCAGCACCAGCCAGCTTGAGCGGCGGCTGGGCGAGGCCGCCAAGCTCGGCTTTGGCCGATCGGTGTACCCGCGCACCAGCGCCGTGCCGAAAGTCGATGGCATGAACCTAGCCGAGGTGCGCTCGGTAGCCGAGGCCGTGGAGCTGGCGCTGGAGCGTGGCGACGGCTCGCCAAAGGCCGACGACCACGCGGCGCGGCGCGCGCGCGCCGAAGATGATGAATAGGCGCAAGCCGACGAGCGTGGGGCTTGGATTGTTCGTTGTTCGTCTGGGCAGCTATGAGAGTTAGCCTCAACTTCCTGGCGCGAATACTGGGTATGAGCTTGCTGGCCTATATCGGCCACAGCGTTGGGCAGGCGCTTTCGAGCGCACAACCGACTGAAAACGAGCTGCTGGCCACCCAGCTGCTGACGCTGGCCGGCGCGGGGCTAGGGCTGCTCACGACCCATCGCTGGACGATCGAGCCAGCGCAGCGCGGAATCCGCTATATCAAGAGCATCTCGATCGCCGAGCTGACGGCGATTATTTTCGGCGCGCTGATTGGGCTGCTGCTGGCGCTGCTGCTGGCGGTGCCGCTGGCGCAGCTGCCGCGGCCGTTTGGCCAGTTTTTGCCGCTGGCGGCGGCGCTGGCGCTGGCCTACCTGGGCGCGACGATCTTCTCGGCGCGCAAAAAAGAGCTGGGCGCGCTGCTGCGCAGCACGCGCGCGCCGCTGGTGCTGCCCCAGCAGCTGCTCGAGGGCATCCCGCCCGCCAACCGCTACCTGCTCGACACCTCGGCGATCATCGACGGGCGGATCGCCCAGGTCGGCAAGACCGGGTTCATCGACGGGCCGCTGATCGTGCCGAACTTCGTGCTGAACGAGCTGCAGACACTGGCCGACTCGGCCGACGAGCTGCGCCGCGCAAAAGGGCGCCGCGGCCTCGACATCCTGAACACCATGCAGAAAGAAGCCAGCCCGCCGATCGAGATCGCTGAAGTCGAGATCACCGGCGCCCAGCAGGTCGACGACAAGCTGGTGATCATGGCGCGGCAGTATCGCTGCCCGATCATCACCAACGACCACAACCTCGGGCGCGTAGCCGGGCTGCAGGGCGTGAAGGTGCTGAGCCTGAACCAGCTTTCCGACGCGGTGCGCCCGCCGGTCGTTTCGGGCCAAGAGCTGCGGGTGCTGATCCGCGACATCGGCCGCGAGCGCGAGCAGGGCATCTCGTTCCTCGACGACGGCACGATGATCGTGGTGGA
>CALLYN010000544.1 GCA_937858455.1 uncultured Kouleothrix sp. | reverse complement strand
GGCGGGGTCGGCTGGGTCGAGCCGCTCGAAGCTGAGCGCAAACGTCTTTCCAACGCTGCGCGTGTGGGTGGTGGCGGTGTCGGCCACGTCCACGCCCTGCATGGCGTCGTGCTCGATCAGGCCAGCAGCGCGCAGTTCGGCCAGGAATTGCTCGGGGCGGCCGGGCGGGTCGTGGCGGTAGGTTTCGAGGTAGCTGCCGGCCAGGTGCAGCGCCAGCGGCAGGTCGCCCACCTCGGCCGCAATCGCCGCGAGATCCGCGTCGTCGGGAGGCAGATCGGGGCGGAAGCCGCGCAGCAGCGCCAGGCTCTCGGCGCGCGACAGCACGCCCAATGGCAGCGCCACCACGCCAAGGGTGGCATCCCAGCGGGCGCGGCGGCTGGTGAGCAGCACGCACGCGCCGCCGCTGGTCGGGCGCCAGGCGTCGAGCAGCGCCTCGTCCTCGCAGTTGTCGAAGATCAGCAGGCGGCGGTCGGGCATTTGCCAGAGCTGGCGGACGCGCGCGACCTGCTCGGGCAGCGGCAGCGCGGCATAGCCGGGGAGGTCGCACGCGGCGCCGCAGGCGGCAAGCTCGGCCGGCACGCCGGCAGCGTCGGCGAAGGAGAGCCAGAACACGCCGCCGGGGAAGCCCTGGCCGTAGCGGTGGGCGAACTCGGCAGCGAGCTGGGTTTTGCCGATGCCGCCCAGGCCGGTGGCGGCAGCGATCTGGCCAATCGCGGCGGTGGCGCCCGGAGACAGCGCGGCGGCCAGCGCCTGAAGGTCGGCGGCGCGGCCGACAAACAGCGGGTTGGGGGCGAGCGGCATGCGGTGCGGCAGCGGCAGCGGCGCCACCTCGGGTACATAATCGAGCGGCAGCTCAGGCGCGCGCGCCTGGCTGTGTGCGCCGGCGTCGTCATCGCCAGGCAGGTCGTCCACTACAACGCCTGCCGCGCGCAGCGCGGCCTTGAGACGGGCAATCTCGGCGCGCGCATCGGCGAGATTATGCTTAACATCAGGGGGTGCAGCGGCCTCGCCGCCATAGCGCGCGGCGCGCTGGCGCTCATTGGCGACCGTATCGCGGTAGGTCTTGAGCAACGAACGTTGCTGAGCGGTGGTGTCTGTGTCGGCCATGATGACACCCAGCAGCGTTGGGCTGCCGAGCACCACCTTGCCAGGGGGCAGGAGGAGTGCTAGAATCAGCACAACGTTTTCTGTTCAGAAAGCCCACCTTGTGCTTGCCGGCCGGGTGGGTTTTCTGTTGGCTTCGCTTAGGAGGCACACAGCATGCGCCGCAATCGGTGTGGCTGTGCGAGTCGAGTATAGCATGTATTGAACGAGTATCAACCGCGTTTTGGGAGTATGGACGCGAAGAAATGTGCAGAGAATGCAGATCAGCGCCATTGCGTTGATCTGCGCAGGCTAGGGCGAATCATGCCAACCTCATCTCGGCACCGCCCGGCGGCTGGGGGGACACAGCCCCAGCGGAGTGGCCAACCGCCGGCCGGCGCGCTCAGCCCGTAGCTGAGCCAGCCCGCGCTCGGCCACTTCCCACAGCTCGGCCTGCTGGCGCTCAGCCGCGGCGTGTAGATCGGGCAGCGCCTCACAGTTTTTGCGCGGCGCGCGGCCAGGCTCAGCCGGGCGGCTGGCCATCTCGCGGCGAAGCTCACGCGCGGCCCAGTCGGCGAAGCGGTGCAGGTTTGTGCCCTGCTCGCGGCTCTTCTCGCTCAGCCGCTCCATAAACCGCAGCTGGCCGCGTAGCGTCGCTGGCGACATAGAGGCGATGCCCGCGATAATCGCAGCGCAGCGCCGGCGCGTGCGCTCGGCGGCGATTGCCTGATCAAGCTGGGGCGCCGGCAGCGCGTGCGGCCAAAGCGCTTCCAGCGCCAGTAGCAGCCGCTTGCGAGTGGCTCGGCGCCGCTCGCCAGTAGCCTGGTCGACAAACACCCGGTCAAAGGCCAGCCGAACAGCCTCGGCCAGCGTGCGCGGCATGGGCGCCGCAGCCGGCGGGGTGTCGGCGGCCTCGGGGGGCTGGTGTGTCTCTTCTTCTATGCATTGCGGGATGCGATCGCCTGTTTCGCCGATTGCAGCGCCCAGATCCTCGATTGGCGCCGCAGCGGCTGATAACACCCCATCCGCGCCAATGTTGATAACACCCCCCAGGATCAGCACGCGCCCAGGCAGGCCCGGCCCAGGCTGCTCGATCGTAATCAAGCCCTCGCCGCGCAGCGCCAGGTCGAGCCGATCGAGCGTGGCGGTTGAGATACCCAGCGCGACGGCACGCGGCTTCCGACTCAGCGCACAAAGCGCCGGGTCGGCGGTGTAGCGATGAAAGAGCATGAGCGGGTCGAGCGTGCGCGGACGATCGGCGCGAGCGCGGCTAGCGGCTGGAGCATCTACAAGCGGGCTTACCGGCGCGCTGGCGTGGTAGCGCGTCGGCGCCTGCACAATGCCCGGCTTCGCGGCGTGCATCCGAGCTAACGCGCGGCCGATATCGGCCTTGCACCAGGCGGTGCCTTTATCGTGCTCCAGGCCCCACTTGCGGTAGTGGTGCAGCATCACCGCGGCGATCTCGTCGTCGGGGAAGCCGCGCAGGTAGAAGCCATTGCCAAGCACGTAGCCATTCATCGAGCGGCTATCGTCTTGCCGCTCGCCTACCGAAAACGCTAGCATCTCGCCGCGCAGAATCCGCCCGCTCTGAGTATCCGGCTTGATGCATGCGGCCCGCGCGCTGGCCAGCAGCGCGCCGATATTGCTTAGGTGCCGCTCGACTCCCGGCCAGCCCAGATCGGTCACAGCGCCAGCGCCGGCGCCGTCCGAGCGCGCCGGCGCGTTGGACAGCAGCTGCTGGGCTGAGAACTGCCGATCGCTGGCGCGCTCGACATGCACCAGGTAGCGTGCGTGGCGCTTGGTGTTGAATCCGCCAGGCACACGGGCCATATGCACCGCGTCTGCGCTGCACGCGTCGGCGCCGCGCGCGTCGCGCCAGGCAACTTGCAGCCGCTTGCGCGCTTCAGCGCTCAGCGCCTGGTCGAGCTCGACCCACGCCTGGCGGCTAGCCTCGCTGCTGCGCACCAGCTCGGTGCACACAACATCGGCCGGCGCATCATCGAGCCACAGCCAGGGCGAGGGTAGCGCGCTGGCGTAGCTGCGCTTACGGCGAGCAAACAGGCAGATCCCGGCGTAGAGGTTAAACCCGCGCGTGGCCAGCTCGGCGTAGCGTGTTGCGATCTGGTGCGCCTGGGCAGGCCAGAGGAACCACTCCTCGCGCATCGGCTCAATGCGCGGCTCGCCGTCGATGAAGCCCAGGCAGAAGTGCCCGCGCTGGCCAGCGTAGTGCCTATCGAGCCAGGCGCGGAACGAAGCGGGGGCGGGATGGAATTGGGGATGTAATTCAGCGCGGCCTTGTGCTATACTGTGGGTGGCGTTATGGGCGTTATTCCTGGCTGCAAAGCCTTCCGCGGGTACAAATTGTGCGCGTGCGGTTGTCGGGGGCAGACCTTCTAAACCGTAGGTTGTGGGTTCGAGCCCCGCCGCCCGCGCCACGTCCCAATC
>CALLYN010000543.1 GCA_937858455.1 uncultured Kouleothrix sp. | reverse complement strand
CGTTGGCCACGTCTTCCATCTTGCCCAGGCACTTTTTTTGAAACTGCGCATCGCCAACCGCCAGCACCTCGTCGACAATCAGGATCTCGGGGTCGAGATGCGCGGCGACGGCAAAGGCCAGGCGCAGGTACATGCCGCTGGAGTAGTGCTTCACCGGCGTGTCGATAAAGCGCTCGACCTCGGCGAACTCGACGATCTCGTCGAACTTGCGCTCGATCTCGGCGCGCCGCATGCCCAGAATGGTGCCGTTGAGAAAAATATTCTCGCCGCCGGTCAGCTCGGGGTGGAAGCCAGTGCCAACCTCGAGCAGCGTGCCGACGCGGCCGCGCAGCTCGGCGTAGCCCTCGGTCGGCTCGGTGATGCGCGAGAGCACCTTCAGCAGCGTGCTCTTGCCGGCGCCGTTGCGCCCGACGATGCCCACCACCTCGCCGCGGCGCACCTCGAACGACACGTCGCGCAGGGCCCAGAACGACTCGGTGCGCGGCCGTGGGCGGGCCTGGCCGCGCAGCAGCGCGCGCGCGCCGCGCACCGGCGCCAGCGCCATGTCGGCTAGCGTGTCGCGCAGCGTTTTGTAGCGCTCCTGCGGGCCGCCGATTGTGAATTGCTTGCCCAGGCCGTGGGCGCTGATGGCTATGTCCGACATATAGTTTTGTTAGGCGGTTTGCAAGTTTCCGGGTTCAGCCAGCTTGTACAGCCTATCGAATTTTGTTCGCATGTTTGTAAATGAGCGGACTTACGCGGTCGCCTGCGATATAGGCTCCTTCTGCCTGCGGCAGCAGGGTATTTCGCTTTCTTTTGTGCTCAGATGTTGGCGCTCTGCGCCAACATCTGAGCACCATCCATAAAAAAGTACCGCTCTGCCGAAGGCAAAAACGCGCACCGCATAAGTCCTGTAAGTCAGGCGGGTGAGGCGCTCGGCATTCTCCCTGCAACTTGCAACCTGCAGCGCTTACACCACATCCGCGAAATTCTTCTCCATCCGCCGGAAGTAGAACGCCCCGCTCACCAGGATGGCGAGGGCCGCCAGCGTCGACACCAGCACGATCAGGCCGGGCGCCGCGCCAGTGCCGAGCAGCGCCCAGCGAAAGCCCTCGACTACGCCGACCATCGGGTTGACGCCGTAGATCGCGCGCCAGCGCTCGGGCACGATGCTGCTGGGGTAGGCGATCGGGCTGGCGAACTGCCAGATCTGGATCAGAAACGGCACGACATAGCGCACGTCGCGAAACTCGACATTCAGCGCCGAGAGCCACAGGCCCACGCCTAGCGCGGTGACGAGCGCCAGCAGCAGCAGCAGCGGCAGCCACAGCACATTAAATGTCGGCGCCACCTGGTAGTACACCATCATGCCCAGCAGCACCACAAACGCCAGCACGAAATCGACGACGCCCGAGAGCACCGAGGCGATCGGCACTACCAGCCGTGGGAAGTAGACTTTTTTGATCAGGTTGGCGTTGCCCACCAGGCTGTTCGACGACTGGCTCAGCCCGTTGGCGAAGAACGTCCAGGGCACCAGCGCGGCGTAGGTATAGATCGAATAGTTGATCGGCACGGTTTTATCGAAGCCGCCGAGCGCGCCGAAGAATAGCGCGAACACCACCATGGTGAAGAATGGCTGGATGATCGCCCATGCCGCGCCCAGCGCCGTCTGCTTGTAGCGCACCTTCACGTCGCGCCAGATCAGGAAGTAGATCAGCTCGCGGTAGAACCATAGCTCGCGCAGCCGCAGCGCGATCCAGCCGCGCGATGGCTGGATGCGAATCAGCGGCGGCTCGCCGGCGCCGCTAGGGGCGGTGGGTGCGAGGTGCGGGCTGGTGTTTGGCAGCGGAGATTCGGCTGTTGGGCGGCTGCGCGCCCGCACGATGTTGTCGGAGTTGTCGGCCATAGGATGCATTATATCACGATCCAGCGTGCTGATGCCGTGCGCGCCGCGCGCGCCTGCCACGGCGGGTGTGGGCGTCGATCAGGCGCTCGAGCCGCGCCGGGTCGCCGCGCCGCGCGCGGGCTAGCTCGTGGCGCAGTGCTAGCGTCTCGCCCAGGTGGCGCCAGTTCCACAGCCACGCGCCCGGCAGATCTAGCTGGCGGCGTAGCACGATCTTTGCCACTGTTTTCAACGCCAGCGCCACGGCGAAAGGTACGGCCCGCCGCCAGCGCATGGTTTTCAGGTAGGTGCGCAGGCTATTTTTCGTGGCCTCGGCGTCCCAGCGGGCGCCGCCGCCGCTGCCGCCGCGCGGGTGGTACACCAGCGCCTCGAAGTCTTCGAGCACGCGCCAGCCCAGCAGCCAGGCGCGCCAGCACAGGTCGGTGTCTTCCCAGTAGAGGAAGAAGCGCTCGTCGAAGCCGCCCAGCTGCTGCCAGGCCGCGCGCCGGATCGCGAGCGCGCAGCCGGGCACTGCGGCGGTCTCGGCCACTAGCGTGGCCGCGCGCGGCGGCGGCTCGTCGGGGTAGAGCGTGGTTGGGCAGATGATCGCGGCGTCGGGGTGCGCGGCCAGGTGGCGCGTGAGCGCCGCCAGCCAGCCTGGCGTTACCGTCACGTCGGGGTTGAGAAACACCAGCAGCTCGCCGCGCGCCGCCTGCGCACCCTGGTTGCATGCCCGCCCGAAGCCGACGTTTTCGCGGTTGGCCAGCAGGCGCGCCTGCGGGAAGCGCGCGGCCACCAGCGCGGCCGTGCCGTCGGCCGAGGCGTTGTCGACGACGATCAGCTCGCGGGGCGCGTACTCGGCGGCGTCCAGCGCGGCCAGGCAGCCCGGCGCCAGCGCGGCGCTGTTGTACGTCACCACGATCAGCGATACCAGCGGCGCCCAGGCTGTGTCGGTCGGTTGGTTCACGGAAGCCTCAGCTATCGCGCCGGCGCGTGTCGCCGGGCACTTGTTATGATACCACCGGGCGGCGTTTTTCGGCTGAGCGCGCCGCACTGGCAGCCGCAACAGTGCTATAATGGGCGGCACCCCAGTGTTGGTTTGCCAGCTGCTATTGGCCCGTCTGCGCGCTGCGGGCGCGCCGCACGAGGAATCAGGTGATGATCGACGACAAACCCCAGCACGAATGCGGCATTTTCGGCATCTACGCGCCCGACGAAGACGTGGCGCGTTTGACGTTTTTTGGCCTGTACTCGTTGCAGCACCGCGGCCAGGAAAGCGCCGGCATCGCCGTATCGGACGGGCGGCGCATCAGCATGCACAAAGAGATGGGCCTGGTGGCCCAGGTGTTCGACGAAGCCAGCCTGCGGCCGCTGCACGGCCAGCTGGCGATCGGCCATACGCGCTACTCGACCACCGGCTCGTCGAAGCTGCAAAACGCCCAGCCTTTTGTCGTCGAGAGCGCGCTTGGGCCGCTGGCGGTGGGCCACAACGGCAACCTCACCAATGCCCACGATCTGCGCCAGGAGCTGCTGCATCGCGGCGTCGGGCTCACCTCCACCAGCGACAGCGAAGTGATCACCCAGATGCTGGCGGGCGGCGAGGGCCGCAGCTGGGACGAGAAGCTGCGCGTGTTTATGGTGCGTGCGCAGGGCGCCTACTGCCTGACGGTGCTGACGCGCGACCAGCTGTACGCCGTGCGCGACCCGTGGGGCCTACACCCGCTGTGCATCGGGCGGCTGGGCGAGCAGGGCTGGGTTGTGGCCTCTGAAAGCTGCGCGCTCGCAACGATTGGCGCCCAGCTGGTGCGCGAGATCGAGCCCGGCGAGATCGTCGCGGTGGGCGAGGGCGGCCCGCGCACGGTGGCGCGCATGCCTGCGCCCAAGCGCGCGATGTGCTTGTTTGAGTATATCTACTTTGCCCGCCCCGACAGCCTGATCGACGGCCAGACGCTGCACGCCGCGCGGGTGGCCCAGGGCCGCGAGCTGGCGCGCGAGGCGCGCGCCGATGCCGATATCGTCATCCCCGTGCCGGACAGCGCCGTGCCGGCGGCGATCGGCTACGCGCAGGAGGCCAACATCCCCTACAGCGAGGGCCTGATCAAAAATCGCTACATCGGCCGCACGTTCATCCAGCCCGACGATCGGCTGCGCAAGGTCGGCATCCAGCTGAAGTTCAACCCGCTGGCCGATAACCTGGCCGGCAGGCGCGTGGTGCTGATCGACGACAGCATTGTGCGCGGCAACACCTCGGGCCCGATCGTGCGGCTGCTGCGCGACGCCGGCGCGCGCGAGGTGCATATGCGCGTGTCGTCGCCGCCCATCCGCCACCCCTGCTTTCTCGGCGTCGATATGGCTACCTACCCCGAGCTGATCGCTCACCGCATGAGCATCGCCGAGATCCAGGATTTCCTCGGCGTCGACAGCCTGGCCTACCTCAGTCTCGAGGGCCTGATCCGCGCTACTGGCCACGCCGAGGCCGGCTTCTGCCGTGGATGCTTCACCGGCAAGTACCCGGTCGATGTTCAGCTGCTGGAAAAGGAAGCCTTCGAGCGTTGAGCCAGGCAGGCCGAGAGATAGGAGGGCGAGGGGCGGGGATGAGGAACGATGGCCTTCTGTGTCGCCGTGCCTGCTTGGCTTTTCGAGAAAGCCGTACGCTGCGTGAGTAACAACGATTTCGGCGAGCGTCTGCTCAAGCTCTACGACGCGCTGGCGGGGCATTTCGCCCACGAGCCGCACTGGTGGCCGATCGTCACCGATGCGCCGCAGTTCGAGATGATCGTGGGGGCGGTGCTGGTGCAGCAGACGCGCTGGGAAACGGTTGAAGCGGCGATTGTGCGGATGCACGAGGCCGGGCTGATGCGCCCGCAGGCGCTGGCCGCGGCCGATACGCAGGCGCTGGCCGCGCTGATCCGGCCTTGCGCGTTTCAGGGGCAGAAGGCGCTTGGGCTGCAAATGATCGCGCGCTACTTGGCCGAGCGCTACGGCGGCGATGTGGGCGCGCTGCTGCGCCAGCCGCGCGCCCCGCTGCGCGCCGAGCTGATGGCGATGCCGCGGGTCGGCCAGGAGACTGCCGACACGATCATGCTCTACGCCGGCGGGCACCCGGTGTTTATTGTGGATGCCTACGCGCGCCGGCTGCTGGCCCGGCTTGGCCTGCTGCCCAGCTTCGACTTCGCCCGCGCGCCCTACGACACCGTGCAAACCCTGGTGGAAGCTGCGGCTACCACGATCGTGCCTGCCCTGCCGGTATCGCTCACCGAGTTTTTCTGGAATTTTCACGCGCTGATTATCGAAGAGTGCATCCACCACTGCCTGGCGAACAATCCGCGCCAGGATCGGCCGGGCTTGCGGCGCGCGTTTGTCGACCCGCGCAAGTGTGCCGAGCACTGCCTTGAGTGCGCGGGCTGCCCGCTGCGCGCCATGTGCGCGTCGTACCACCCGAGGGGCTGAAGGCGCCAGAGCGAGGAGATCGGCGCAGCGGCGGGGCGGCAAGCCGCCCCGCCGCTGTGTGCTCGCTGGGGCAGTGTAGCTATAAAGGAGCAGCAGCATCCGGGCTCGGCCGGAACGCCAGCTCCCATAGCCATGCGCCATGCTCGCCGCGCCGGCCATACCACACCGCAGCGGTTGGCGCGCAGTTGCCATTGTCGTAAACGTGTGGCTTGAGGTCGATCCGGTCGTTGGAGGTGTGCTCGAGCAGCGAGCGGATCGGTGCGCCGTGGCTCACCAGCGCCACCCGCCGCAGCTGGCTGTCGTCGAGCTGCGCCAGCACCTCGGCGGTGCGCGCGCGGATCTGGTTCATCTTTTCGCCCGGCGCGCCCTCGCGCAGCCCCTCGGCGAACACGATCGGCAGCTCCAGCGCCCGCGCGATCGCCTCGGCCGTCTGGCGGGTGCGGATGAATGGCGACGCCAGCAGCCGCTCGATCCCGCGGCCGCGCAGCCAGGCGCCGGTTTGCTCGGCCTCGCGCTCGCCGATGGGCGTCAGCGGCGGGCCGGGCGGCGTGTGGTACGGCACCGCGCTGGTGCGGTCGGGCGCGGCGTGGCGCACCAGGTACAGTTCTTCAAGCATGCTCTTTCGTCACTTGGGTGATAGTTTGAGCTTTACAATCCTGCGAGGTTTGGAGGGCCTTAGTCCTCCAAGATTTCACATGCTTTGTGCCGCTCGATAAAGCGCAATGTGCTTCATCGCGCGGTATAAGCAATGTTTTGGCGCGTCGAAGCCGCCCCAGGCCCCACCACACTGTAAAGGCGGCAGCCACGTGGCTGCCGCCGGCGGTATTGTAGCAGAAAATCGTGTAACTGGCTTGGCCGGTTTTTCTGGTATAGTATGAAGCACCTCTTCTATCACGCGCGCCCTGCACCGCCTTTGGCGGCGCTCGCGTGTCGCACGGTGCGCAAGCTCGGCAGCCATCCGGGCGAGCGCAGCTCACAAGCCCGGTGTGGCCGAAGATTGGCATCCTTGTTTACACCAACCGCGAGGCCATAGGCAATGGTTATTGGCGATTGGCTCGGGCATCGCGAGCAGCTCAGCCCCGATAAAGTCGCGCTGGTCGATCTGGCCGGCGGCGAGCGACGGCTGGTGACATACCGCGCGTGGAATCGCGCGGCCAACCGCACGGCCGCGCTGCTGCGCGCGCGCCTGGGCGTGCGCAAGGGCGATCGCGTGGCCGTGCTGGCGCACAACTGCGCCGAGTACCTCGATATCTGGTTCGCCTGCGGCAAGCTTGGCGCGATCCTGCAGAACCTGAACTGGCGCCTCACCCCGCCCGAGCTGGCCGCGCTGATCGCCGACGCCCAGCCGCGCGCCCTCGTGTACGGCCCCGACTTCGCGGCCCAGGCCGAGGCGCTGCGCAGCCAG
>CALLYN010000542.1 GCA_937858455.1 uncultured Kouleothrix sp. | reverse complement strand
CGTCCAGCGCGGCCGCGACCTCGCCGCGCCGCCGCGCCGCGTCGTCGACGACAACATGGAGCTTCAGGCCGTAGGTCTGCACCTCGCGCACGCCATCGAGCCCGGCGCAGCGCGCCAGCGCGCGGGCCAGCGGCGCGGGCGAAAATTCCAGCAGCTGCCCTGGCACCATGGCCTTGATCGCGGCGGGCGAGCCGCTGGCGATCAGCCGGCCGCCGTAGATCAGGCCGACCTGCGTGCAGCGCTCGGCTTCGTCCATGTACGGCGTGCAGACAAAGATCGTCAGCCCCTGGGCCGCGCGCAGATCGCCCAGCAGGCTCCAGAACTCGCGGCGGCTCACCGGGTCGACGCCGAGGGTCGGCTCGTCGAGCACGACCACGCGGGGCGCGTGAACCAGGCTGCACGCCAGCGCCAGCTTCTTCTTCATGCCGCCCGAGAGCCGCCCGGCCAGCCGGCTGGTGAAATTGCTCAGCCCGGCGAACGCCAGCAGCTCGGCGATGCGCCTGCTCTGCAGCGCGGGGCTCAGGCCCTGGATGCCGGCGAAAAAGCGCATGTTCTCGATCACCGTCAGGTCGGGCGGCAGCACATTCTGCTGCGCGATATAGCCGACGCGCTCGCGGATCGCGTAGGCGTCGCGCAGCGAGTCGAAGCCCATGATGCTGCTCTCGCCGGCCGTCCGGCTCAGCAGCCCCAGGATGAGCCGCGCCGTGGTAGTCTTGCCGGCGCCGTCGGGGCCGATCAGCCCGTACGTCTCGCCTGGCGCAACCTGCAGCGACAGGCGATCGACCGCGGTGGCCGCGCCCCGGCCGCTGTTGAATTGTTTTGTCAGCCCACTGGCCGAGATCGCCAGCTCGCTCATGGCGGCACCCTCCGTATAACGCCACGCCCGGCGCTAATCTAAGCGCGGCTTGAAGCTGCGGGCGGCGGCCACAACCACCACCAGGCTATAGAGCAGCAGGATCGCGGCATCGCTCCAGACAAAGCGCAAGCCCACGCCCTTCAGAAAGATCGCGCGCGAGATCCGAATAAAGTAGGTCACCGGGAACAGGCCGCCCAGCGCGCGCAGCCCGGCCGGCATGGCGCTCGGCGGGTACATAAACCCGCTCATCAGAATGCCCACGAGCATGAAAATCAGGCCGTACTGCGTCGCCTCGGCCTGCGTCGACGCCCGCGCCGAGAGCAGCAGCCCTAGCCCCAGGCTCGAGATGATGAACACCAGCGCCAGGCCGAAGTACAGCCACAGGCTGCCGTGGAACGGCACGCCAAACCAGAACACGCCGATCGCGACGACGCTGAGCATCGCGACCAGGCACAGCGCCAGCAGCGGAACGATCTTGCTCAGCATCAGCTCGAGCGGGCGCGTGGGCGTGATCAGGATCTGCTCGATCGTGCCAAGCTCGCGCTCGCGCACCACGATCAGCGCCGCCTGGGTGATCGCCAGCGTCTGCACGATCAGGCCGACCAGCCCCGGCAAGATGAACCAGATGTCGATCAGCGCCGGGTTGTACAGCACCCGCGGCGCGGCGTTGATCGGCAGGCTGCCAGCCGTGCCGCCGCGCGCCAGACGGCTGGCGGTGAGCTGCAGCGCGTACTGCTGCGCCACCAGCGCGGCGGCGCCGTACCCCGACTGCACGCTGGCGGTGTCGGAGCCGTCGAGAACGATCTGCACGCTGGCGCCGCCGCGGTCGGCAGCTGCCGCGAAGCCCGGCGGGATCAGCAGCCCGACCTTCGCCTGCCCGCGGTCGATCGCCTCGACGATCTGCGCCTGGCTCTCGAGCTGCAGCGTTGGGTCGAAGAACTGCGAGTTGGCCAGCGCGGCGACAAACGCGCGGCTCCTGGCGTCGCGGCTCTGGTCGGCCACCGCCAGCGGCAGGTGGTACACCGTCAGGTGCGCCGCGTAGCCGTACAAGATCAGCTGTATGACCGGCAGGCCCAGGATGAACAGCAGCAGGCGGCGGTCGCGCAGAAGCTGGGTCGTCTCCTTGCGGATGAGCACGCTCAGGCGCTGCAAGCGCTTGCGCATCGCGGTTCTCCTTTCAGTCGAGGCTTTGCCGAAACAGGCGCGCGGCGACAAGCAGCGTGGCGCCGAACAGTGCCAGCAGCGCCAGCGCCTCGCGCCACAGGCTGGCGATCCCCGCGCCCTTCAGCGCCATGCCGCGCACGATCGGGATAAAATACGTGGTCGGGAAGATCAGGCCCAGCAGGTGCAGCGCGCGCGGTAGGGCGTAGGTGGGGAAAAACACCCCGCCGACGAACAGCCCGACCATCATGATCATCGAGTGCATCTGCTGGGCCTGGTTCTGTGTCTGCGCTGCGCTCGAGATCATCAACCCCAGGCCGAGGCCGCAGCCGGCACCGATCAGCGAGAGCGCCAGAAACAGCGGCAGGCTGCCGCGAAATGGCACGCCCAGCCCCAGCGTGCCGACCGCCACCAGCAGCAGCCCGCTGGCGAAAGTCACAAGCAGGCTCGGGATCGTCTTGGCGACCATCAGCTCGAACGGCCGCACCGGCGTCACCAGCAGCGCCTCGATCGTGCCGCGCTCGCGCTCGCGCACAATCGCCAGCGAAGTCAGCGCCTCGGCAAGCGCGTACAGCAGCATAGCGATAAACGCCGGCGCGATGAACCAGGTGTCCTTCAGGTCGGGGTTGTACAGTATCTGCAGGTGCGCCGCGAGCGGGCCGCCGCCCTGCGGCCGCAGCAAGCCGACGGCGTACTGCTGCGAGATCGCCGCCGCGGCGTTGACGGCCGACTGCGAGATGAACGAGGTCGAGCCATCGACCAGCAGCAGCACGCTGGCCTGGCCGCGCGCGAGCTGCGCCGCGAAATCCGGCGGGATGGCGATGCCCATGCTGGCCTGGCCGCTGTCGATCGCGCGCTGCAGGGCCGCCTGGCTCGCAACCGTCGCGACGATATCGAAGCTCTGGCTCTCGGTGAAGGCCGCCAGATACGCGCGGCTCGCGGAGCTGAGGCTCTGGTCGGCCACCACAAGCGGAATATGGCGGATATCGGTATGGATGGCGGCGGCGAACAGCAGCAGCTCGATCGCCGGGCCGAGCAGCAGGGCAATCAGCGTGCGGCGGTCGCGCGCCAGCTGAACGCACTCTTTTTGCACCAGCGCCCAAATACGCCCTAGCATCACAGCACCTCACTCGGCGATCACGCCGTCGGCCGGCATGCCTGGCTTGAGCGCGTGGTCGGGGTTGCCCAGCTCGACGCGCACGGCGAACACGGTGCCAGCGCGCGCGTCTTTTGTCTGCACGTTGCGCGGCGTAAACTGGGCCTCCTGGCCGATCAGCGTCACGGCGCCGCTGAAGACGCGGCCGGGGAAGCTGTCGACCGAGACGCGCACGCGCTGGCCCTGGCGCACGCGCCCGATGTCCGTCTCGGGAATGTAGAGCGTCAGCCGCACGCTGTCGAGCGCGCCAATCGTCATGATCGCCGCGCCGGGGCTGGCCTGCTCGCCCTCGTGCAGCGACCGGCTCAGCACAATGCCGGCGCGCGGCGCGCTCAGCGTCGCCTTGCCGATCTGCACCTCGACCTGGCGCTGGGCGGCGCGCGCCTGGGCGAACTTCCCCTCGGCGGCCTCTGAACCCGGTACTTTTCTCGGCAGTAGCCAAGCGCGCGTAACGCAACGCGACGTACGCCTAGGAAACGGAACCGGGAGAAGTCCGACGGTTTCGACCACGTCCACGGGGACGAGCTGCTGCAGCTCGAGGCGTGACGATGGCGCGCGGACGGCTCATCGCCTTCGAAGGGCTGGATCTGTCCGCCGTCATCGCAGGCGCTTTCGATCAGGCGGAGCGATGTGGTGCCGACCGAAATCAGGCGCCCGCCCGACGCGCGCACGGCGTTGAGGCGCGCGGCTGTGCCGGCGTCGATACGCCCCCATTCGGCATGCATGCGATGCTGGTCCGTATCGTCCACCTTGACCGGCAGGAAGGTGCCGGCGCCGACATGCAGCGTCACGAAGGCGCGTTCGACGCCGCGTTTGTCCAGCGCCTCGAACAGCGCCGGCGTGAAATGCAGCCCGGCGGTGGGTGCTGCGAC
>CALLYN010000541.1 GCA_937858455.1 uncultured Kouleothrix sp. | reverse complement strand
ACGACGCGGCCGCCGTGCGCGAGGCGTGCGCCGGCGCCACCGCCGCCTACCAGTGCGCCCAGCCAGCCTACCACCAGTGGCCCGAGCTGTTCCCGCGCCTGCAGGCCAGCATCATCGAGGGCGTGGCCGGCGCCGGCGCCAGGCTGGTGGTGGCCGAGAACCTGTATATGTACGGCGAGGTGAGCGGCCCGCTCGGCGAGAGCCTGCCGTTCAACGCCATCACGCGCAAGGGCGCGGTGCGCGCGCGCATGGCCGAGGCTGTGGCCGAGGCCCACCGCTCGGGCAAGCTGCGCACCACCGCCGCCCGAGGCTCGGATTTCTACGGGCCGGGCGTGCTCGAGTCGGCGCTAGGCGATCGGGTGTTCGCGCCGGCGCTGGCCGGCAAATCGGCCAGCGGCACCGGCAGCCTCGACGCGCCGCACTCGTTCACGTATATCGACGACTTTGGCGAGGCGCTGGCAGTGCTGGGCGAGCGCGACGAGGCGCTGGGCCGCGCCTGGCATGTGCCGAACGCCGCGCCGCTGACGCAGCGCCAGATCTTCGGCATGCTCTTCGACGAGCTGGGCCTGCCGCCCAAGTTCGGCAGCGTCGGCCGCACCATGATGCGCCTGGCCGGGCTGTTCATCGTGGGCGCGCGCGAGACAGTGGAGATGATGTACGAGTTCGAGCGGCCGTTTGTGGTGGACAGCAGCGCCTACGAGCGCGCGTTTGGCGGCCAGGCCACCGACCTGCGCGCGGGGCTGCGCGCCACGATCGCCTGGTATCGCGCCCACGCCGCCGCGCCCCATGGTACAATCGCCGGCACTGTTTCCAGTTAGCTTGCGAGGCTTCCTATGTACCTGGCAGCGAATACGCGCTACGACAGCATGCAGTACCGGCGCTGCGGCCGCAGCGGCCTGCGCCTGCCCGCGATCTCGCTCGGGCTGTGGCACAACTTCGGCGGCGTCGACCGGCTCGAGCAGTGCCGGGCGATACTGCGGCGGGCCTTCGACCTGGGCATCACGCACTTCGACCTTGCCAACAACTACGGCCCGCCGCCTGGCTCGGCCGAGGAAACCTTTGGCCAGCTGCTGCGCCAGGAGCTGCGGCCGTACCGCGACGAGCTGATCATCTCGACCAAGGCCGGCTACCTGATGTGGCCCGGCCCGTATGGCGAGTGGGGCTCGCGCAAATACCTGCTCGCCAGCCTGGATCAAAGCCTGCGGCGCATGGGGCTGGAGTACGTCGACATTTTCTACCACCACCGGCCCGACCCAAACACGCCGCTGGAGGAGACGATGGGCGCGCTCGACCAGGCGGTGCGCAGCGGCAAGGCGCTGTACGCCGGCATCTCGAACTACCAGCCCGAGCAGACGCGCCAGGCCGCTGCGATCCTGCGCGAGCTGGGCACGCCCTGCCTGATCCACCAGCCCAGCTACAGCATGTTCAACCGCTGGGTCGAGGATGGGCTGCTCGAGACGCTCGACGCCGAGGGCATCGGCGGGATCGTGTTTTCGCCGCTGGCGCAGGGCCTGCTGACCGATAAGTACCTTGGCGGCATCCCCGAGGGCTCGCGCGCCTCGAAGCCCCACGGCTTTCTGCGGCCCGAGCACGTGACCGATGAGAAGCTGGCGAAGGTGCAGCGCCTGAACGACCTGGCGCGCGGCCGCGGCCAGACGCTGGCACAGCTTGCGCTGGCCTGGGTGCTGCGCCACTCGGCCGTTACCTCGGCGCTTATCGGCGCCAGCCGCCCCGAGCAGATCGACGATGCGGCCGGCGCGATTGCCAACCTGCCGCTTGCCGCCGACGAGCTGCAGGCGATCGAGCAGATCCTGGCGGGGTAGCGCGCGTGGCGATCTCTTCACGCGGCGGGCACGATTCGGCACGCCGCGGCGGCCGTTCTCGGCTTATAGTAGAGCCAGCGGTGGGCGCCGGTCAATACCAGCCCGCCAGGCGCGGCGGGGCGAAGTGGCGGCCGGCCAACCCAGCGAGGAGGTGTGCGATGACCGAGAAACGAATCGATGAGCCGAGCGACCTGGCCGAGCCTGGGCACCTGGAGCGCGCGTATATCGAGCAGTACCTGCGCAGCCAGGGCCACACGCTCGCCAGCCTGGCAACCCTGCCGAAGCCGCAGGCCGAGCTGCTGATGCGCGCCGCGTCGCTGTACGCCTCCGCGCACCTGGCCGAGGTTGAAACGCGCTCGCACCTGGTCGAAGACATGCACGGCGGCACGGCGCCCATGTAGCTACTCCGGCACCTATGCTGTATGGTCGGGGTTCGGGGGCGGCGCAGCCGCCCCCGAATTTCTTTGTGTGTAGCCACGCCGGCATCTATGCTGTATGGCGGGGGGCGGGGGCGGCGCAGCCGCACCCGAATTTCTTTGTGTGATGCCCTAAACGGCGAAGCCGCGCAGGGCATCACACAAAGAGCGTGATCAAGCAGAGATGCTATAATCTAGCACTCCCGTGTGCATGGTCATCTTCCACTCGCCGCCGACGTTGGCGTACACCTTGCAGACGCGCCCGCACCAGTGCTGCTCGCGGCCCGCGCCGTCGCGCCAGAGTGTGTCGATATCGACAACCGCCAGCGCGCCGTCGCCCTCGTTCGAGATCGCGATCCGGCGTATGGCGCGGCGGTTGTGCACCAGCGCGTGAGTGTCGAACAGCGCCTGCCAGCCCGCGCGCCAGCGCTGCGCGTCGAAGCGGCCTAGCTCGAGCACCCACGTGAGCGGGTCGTGGTCGGCGGCGGTTGGCGGCCACGGCCAGACCATGTCGGGGTGAAATAGCGTCAGCAGCAGGTCGGCGTCCTGCGTGTCCCAGGCGCGCGTCTCGCGCCCGACGATCTCCTCGATCTGGCGATATGCCTCGTCCATCCGATCCACAATGCCTCCGTTGGCGTGGCGCTTGCCGTGCGGTACCTGCCGCAACTATACCACGGATGCTCGTGGCCGCGCCCACCCGATGCGCGAACATAGGCGGCGCGCGGCGACCTGCGCTTTTGGCCTGTTTCTTGCACGGCGCGTACGAGCGCCGGCGCTCGCAGTTGCGGAGATGCTGTGGACGAAATTCGCGTCACAAGCTGGAACGAGCTGAATGAGCAGCTCTACGCCAAATCATGGCAGGCGCAGATTGGGCGCTTCCGCTCGACCGAGGTGTTTCGCGGCATGCCCGACGCGTCGTTCGACCTGCTGACCAGCCTGATGCGGCTGGGGCCGGGGTTCGGGCAGCTCGAGCAGCACCTGCTGCGCACCTTCCGGCGCTACGCCCACCGCTACGCCTCGCCGTCGGACTCGGTGTGGAACTGGCTGGCGGTGGCGCAGCACCACGGCCTGCCCACGCGCATGCTCGACTGGACCTACTCGCCGCAGGTGGCGCTGCATTTCGCTAGCTACGACGCCTACGAGCACCACCGCGACGGCGTGATCTGGTGCGTCGACTACGTGGCCTCTAACCGGCTGCTGCCCGAGCGGCTGCGGGCGCTGCTGCGCGACGAGGGCGCCGATATGTTCACCGCCGAGATGCTTAACCGCGCCGCCGCAAGCCTCGCCGAGTTCGACCGGCTGGCCGCCGAGCCGTTTGTGGTGTTCTTCGAGCCGCCCTCGCTCGACGACCGGATCGTCAACCAGTTCGCGCTGTTCTCGCTGCTCTCGAGCAACGCCGTGCGGCTCGACCACTGGCTGGCGGCGCAGCCGGGCGTGGGGCGCAAGCTGGTGATCCCGGCCGAACTGCAGCGCGAGGTGCGCGACAAGCTCGACCAGGCGAATGTCACCGAGCGCGTGCTGTTCCCCGGCCTCGACGGGCTAAGCCGCTGGCTGGCGCGCTACTACCGCCCCAAAACCGGGTAGCCTCGCGAGGTTTCTGGAAGTTGGCGGAAATAGGTGCCGGTATTGGCGAGCGCGTGGTTGGATCATGCCTCAGGGCGCGCCGGCCGGTGTGGCCGTAGCCTGAGGCCTGCGCCACCGGCGCCGCAATCGCGCCGGCGCCAGTTCCGCCACCATACGGCCTTGCTTACACCAACTCCGTTTGATTACTTGTGTTTTCTTGTGCGGCGCCCGGCAAAGCCGGGC
>CALLYN010000540.1 GCA_937858455.1 uncultured Kouleothrix sp. | reverse complement strand
CCGCGATCGTGGCCTCGACGCCGCCGACGGTGGGCGGGCCGGTGTAGTGGAGAATAGCGACGCTCTGGCGGCCGGCCGCCGGCCAGAGCGCGTCGAGCGGCCCTGGCTGCGCGTGCGCGGCGGCTTGTCGTTCGTCGTTGGTCATAGCTCTCCGCGCGACATGCGCACTGCTAGGTCGATAAAGCACGCCGCCGACCAGCCGAACATCGGCGCGGCCTTGGGCGGCGCCTCGCCAGTCTCGGGGTGGTAATACTCGTAGATGTCGTTCTGGCTCATCACCAGCGCCAGCGTGCGCTCGGCCAGCTCGCGGGCCTGGGCGGGGTAGCCGGCGCGCGCCAGCGCCTCGACAAAGATGTAGTTGATGTTGATCCACACCGGGCCGCGCCACATCTGAAACGGGTCGTACTTGGCGTCGCTCGCGGCGACTGTCGGCAGCGGGTAGCGCGTCCAGAACGAGCGCGGGTCGTGCAGGTGCGCCACCAGCCGGTCGGCGATCTTCTGCGGCATGCGGCCAGTCCACAGCGGGTACATGCTGAATGGCGTGAGCACGTGAATGGGCTGGTGGTCTTTCTGGCTCCAGAACAGGCCGGCCTTGTCGTCGTAGAAGTGCTGGATCATGCGCTCGGCCAGCGTGTCGGATTTACGCTGCCACATCTCGGCCTCGCGGCCGCGCCCGAGCACGCGCGCCATGCGGCCGAGCGCCTGCATCTGCAGGCACAGGTAGGTGTTCAGGTCGACCGCCTCGACGGGTACGCCGCCATCCCAGAGCGGGCTGTCGTCGAGGCCCGACGAGAACGGGTGCGAGTACTGCACGATCCCGTCGGAGTCGTCGTCGTTCAGGCCGAACCACCACGAGTTCCAGCGCACCAGCGGCTCGTAGATCTCGCGCAGCATATGCTCGTCGCCGGTTGTGTCGAATACGTGCATGGCCACCCAGCCGACGATCGGCGGCTTGGTGACGGCGGCGGCCACCGGGATCTGCAGCTGCGTGATCGTGCCTTCGTCGTACACCGCGTCGGGGATCATGCCGTCGGGCTGCTGGTGGTCGAGCATGAACTCGATCTGGTCGCGCGCCAGCGCCGCGTCGGTGTAGCGGAATGCCAGCGCGTGGAAGTAGTTGTCCCACTGCCATGCGCCGACATAGTGCGCCTTGCTGGGCGCGACGCTTTCGCGCCGGAAGAAGCCCTGCGGCGACATGAGATTGTTGCCGAGCACCCACCAGGCGTAGTAGTACTGGCCGCGCAGCGGCTCGCTCACCGGCGGCACCGCCGCGAACCAGCGCTCCCAGCGCTCTTCGGCCGCGCGCAGCGCCGCGCGAAACGGCAGCACCGTGCGATCCAGCTCGGGCGCGGCCTGGATGTGCAGCGTGATCGCGACATCGGCCTCGCCCGTGGCGGGCTGCTCGGCCAGCACCAGCGTCACGTCGTAGCCCCCGCCGTTGCTCTCGACGCGGTTGAGCAGCAGCTCGCCGTTGGTCGAGTAGGCGCAGTTGCGCACCGACTTGAACTCGCCGCCCTGCGCGTCGGGGCGCACTAGGTCGGGCGCGACGCTGAAGCGGATGCCGCAGGCCGTGCCGCGCGGCAGGCCGAAGCTCAGCGTGCGGCCATCCTGAAACACCAGCGTAAACGCGCCCAGCGGCGTGTCGAACAGCAGCGCGTGCGGGTAGCTCGTCAGCTCGAACGGCAGCGGCCGGCCCTCGCCGTCGACAAAGCGCAGATCCGAGATGAACGGCGGCCGGTTGCGGTAGGTCGAGAGGCCAGGCACCAGCGCGGTGAGCCGCTCGGCCAGCTTCACATACAGCGCGTGAGGCTCGCGGCGGTCGCGGTATACCAGCA
>CALLYN010000539.1 GCA_937858455.1 uncultured Kouleothrix sp. | reverse complement strand
CGCTGCTGCGCCAGCACCACCCGCAGCGCCGCGCGCCAGCCGCCCAGAAGATCGGTGTAGGCCGCCACGATCGGCTCGCGCGACTGCGCATCCGCCGGAAGGGAAACGTGATCCATCAGCGCACTCCTTTTTCACACAGGCTACGCGGCGCTTTTTGCCCCGGCAGCGCGGTACTGGCCATCCTCGCTGATACCGGCCGCGCCCCGCATCCCGATCGCGCATCTACAACGTAGTACTTAGCGGTAGGAATGGTGGAACGCAAGTTGATACAGCGAAACCTGATTATATAGACGAGGAGTGTGAAGATGACGTTACGCAAACCAAACCGAGCCCGGCGCGCGATCACGCGCGGGCTGCTCGGCCTGCCGCTGGCCGCCGCCGCCGCCGGCATCGCCTATAGCAACTATGGCGTCGACCACGCGATGGCGCTGCCGCACGCGCTCGTCGGCGAGCGCCGCGAGCTGGCCGGCCGCGCCGGTAAGCTCAGCTACTACACCGACGGCCAGGGCGAGCCACTGCTGCTGATCCATAGCATCAACGCCGCCGCCTCGGCCTACGAGGTGCGCCCGCTCTACGATCACTACCGCAACAGCCGCCGGGTGTACGCGCTCGACCTGCCGGGCTTTGGCTTTTCCGAGCGCTCGGATCGCGAGTACTCGCCGCGGCTGTATGTCGACGCGATCCTCGATATGCTCGACCAGATCCACCGCGACACCGGCGCCGAGGAGGTCGACGCGCTGGCGCTCTCGCTGGGCTGCGAGTTTCTAGCGCGCGCCGCCAGCGAGAACCCGCATCGCTTCGATACCATCGCGCTGGTTGCGCCCACCGGCATGCGCGCGAACGACCGGCTCTACGGCCCGGACGGCAGCGTGCGCGGCAACCAGGCGGTCAAGGCGGGGTTCGACCGCGCGCCGTGGGGCTTGCCCTTCTACGATGCCCTGGTCAGTCGCCCCAGCCAGCGCTACTTCCTCGAAAAAACCTTTGGATCGAAAGAGGCCGTCGACCAGGGGATGCTCGAGTACGACTACCTGACGGCGCACCAGCCCGGCGCGCAGCACGCGCCCTACGCGTTTATTGCAGGCCTGCTGTTCAGCGCCGACATCAGCCGGGTGTACGATGCGCTTGAGATGCCGGTGTTCGCGGCCCACGGCGTGCGCGGCGACTTCACCGACTACGGGCGGCTGCGCGAGTACGCGGCGCGCGGCAATTGGGCAACCGCCGAGTTCCAGACTGGCGCGATGCCCTACTTCGAGGTTCCCGAGCAGTTCATCACCGCGTACGACGCGTTTCTGGCGCGGGCGGTGGCGTAAGGCCGGCGGCCGCGCGGCGGCTGCCATAGCGCCGAGCGTAGCAGCAGGTGAACTCGCCGCCCAGAAATAGCACCTGCGACGAAAGGTACACCCAGGCGATCAGCGCCAGAATTCCGCCGACCAGGCCGTACTCCTTGTAGCTGCTCCAGGCGATGTAGTAACTAATCGCCGCCTGGAGCAGCGTCCACAGCACTGCCGTCAGCGCCGCGCCCAGCCACACATCGCGCCAGGCCACCTCGGTCTGCGGCAGGTACTTCAGCAGCAGCGCAAAGACCAGCGCCAGTACCAGCAGGCTGATCAGCCCGTGCGCCAGCGCCCACAGCAGCACACCGCCCGGCAGCAGGGCCATAAGCCCGCCCAGCGCGGTCAGCAGCGCGCTGACGATCATCGACACCAGCAGCAGAAACGCGGCGGCCAGCACCAGCGCAAACGAGAATATCGTTGCACGCAGGAATTGAAGCGGCCCGCCGCGGTCGGGCGCCTGCAGCCCCCAGATGATATTGAACGCGCTCACAAGCTCGCCGAACACCCACGAGGCGCCTAGCAGCAAGAATATGCCCCCAAGCACGCCGCTGGCTCGGCGCGTGTGCTGCGCGGCCTGCAGCGTCTGCACAAACTCGTCGCGGAAGCCGCCGGTCACGCGCGCCAAGGCGTCGAGAATGGCGTCGCGCGCGGCGTCGGAGTTGTACAGCAGCAGCTGGATGAGCGCCAGCGCCACCAGGATCAGCGGGAAGAGCGAAAACAGTGTGTAGTACGAGAGCGACGCGCCCAGGCGCAGGCAGTTGTCGGCCTGCCACTTCAGCGCGGCCTCGCGCAGCAGCCGAAAAAAGTTGACCCAGCGCGCTCGCATACGCAACCTCGTCAGTATTCCTCGCCAATGCTATAGCCACTCGCGTGCCACGCGTGCGCGCTGCACACGCCGCCACAAGACGCCGAAAATTCCCTCTTGACAAACCGCGTGGCCAGGTATATAGTTGCTACATCAACTAATTTACTTGCAACTATATACATCGCAACGAATCTTCGAACCTACGGGGCAAGCACAGCGGCCCAGGTCTTTTCAGGCTGCTTCTCGAACGAATGGAGGCGCCATGAGCACCGGCGACCTGTACACCCGGCTACAAGCGGCGTTTCTGCTGCTCGACGACGGCGACCGGCGGCTGCTGGCGCGCCACGGCCTGACGCCAACCCAGCTCGCAACGCTCAACGCGCTGGATCCATTCGAAGGCCACCGGCTGATCGACATCGCGGGCCGGCTGCTTGTCGATAAAAGCACCGTCACGCGGCTGATCGACCGGCTCGAGCAGCAAGGGCTGGTGCAGCGCGTCGCCGACCCGGCCGACCGGTGCGGCATCTTCCGCAAAGCAGCATTGATCGAGGTCGTTACAGACTCATTCGTCGCTGTCCCGCCCATTTTCCTTATGGATAATGGCCGTTCGCCCATCACCTCCTTCACATAAAGGAGCCGCCGGGCCGGCGGCAGTCGGGAGACGTGCTCATGAAGTCCAAGGTCGCCTCCGCCCTGCCGCAGCTGCTGCTTGCCGTGCTGGTGCTCGCCATCGTCGCCAGCCTCGAATCGCTTTCGCCTCGACTCCCCGTCCGCCCCGGCCCGCGCGCCTTCGCCACCGGGCAAGACCGTGCCAACGAAAAAACGCTCTTCACCTCGCTCTCCATCCCTGTGCCCGAGTTCGCCGTCGTGCGCACGCTCGATGATCTGCGGACCGCGGCACGCCGCGTCGGCGCGCCGTCGATCATGAAGACCTGCCGCATGGGCTACGACGGCAAGGGCCAGGCACGCCTCGACCACACCGACGACGCGTCGCTTGCCGCCGCGTGGCAGGATTGTAATGTCGCGGCCGGCAACACGCGGGATGGTGGCCTTATTAGCAGTCTATTTCGAAAACTTCCCGCGCTTTGACATTGGTTGCGGCAGCCGATAGGTTCAAAGCTCACGAGAGGACATTCCCGCCCCACTTTTCCTTCCTGGAGGTTCTTATGCTCAAGCTGTTTACGCTCGGCGCGCTTGGCGCTTTCTTCTCTCGCATCCTCGGAGGGCGTTAGTCATGGGCGTTGACACCTACACCCTCGAAACTTCGGAAATCGTGCTCAAGCCGGGCACCGAGTCTGCCGCGCTGGCTGCCGCGCTCGCCCTCGCCACGGCCACGGGCTGTGAAGGTTCCACCGTCGAGGCGATGCACGAACACTTCGGCATCGAGACGGACAACGATTTCCCCAGCTTCGGGCTCTCGGACTCGCGCCCGCCGTACTTCCGCGACGAAGAAATCCCCGAGGGCTTCAAGCAGGGCAGCGGCCCGGAGCTGCTCGCCCAGGCCATCGCGCCGTATGTCGAAGCGGGCTGCTGGTGGGCCTACGAGAGCGACGGCGACGCTTGGTGCATCGCCTTCGACGGCGAGCGCGTGCACTTCCCCAACATCCTGCCCGACCTGCCCGGCGTGCCGTTGCGCCGGAGCAGCGGCAACGGGCGCGTGACGATCTTCGCGCACGCCGAGGGCGAGTTCCCCAAGACGGGATG
>CALLYN010000538.1 GCA_937858455.1 uncultured Kouleothrix sp. | reverse complement strand
GTCAAACGCTGGAAACGAGCCTGGAAGCAAGGAGGCCGAAACCGATCGGTCCCATCGCCAGGGCAGGGCGCTGCAGCGAGGTGTTGGTCTTTGGGCGGATGCCGTAGCCCAGGGCCTTCACCTGCGCGGTGACCGCGTCGACGTTGGCCGAGCCGGAGACGTCCAGCCGGCTGGCGGTGTAATTGACGCTGGCCGCCGTGACGCCCTCGAGGCGCGCTACCGAGCGTTCAATGGCATGCGCGCAATCGGCGCAGTCCATGCCTTCGATATCGAACGAGAGTTCAAGGGGTTGGGGAGAGGAGGGTGCCGGCATACTTATGGTTTCGCTCAACCGTGTCGAACGTGATCGAGGCCCTGCTGTTTGGTGCCGTATTGACCATTTTCGTGGTGTACGTGTTCTTGAATTCCTGGCGCTCCACGTTGATCACAGCGCTCTCGCTGCCCACCTCCGTCATCGCCGCGTTCATCGCGGTGTGGGCGTGCGGATTCACCTTGAACTTCATGACCCTCTTGGGCCTTTCGCTTGCCATCGGCGTGCTGATCGACGACGCCATCGTGGTGCGCGAAAACATCGTGCGGCACATGGAAAACGGCGAGGACCGCATGACCGCAGCGCGCAACGGCACCGCCGAGATCGGCTTGGCGGTGGCGGCGACCACGTTCTCGATCGTGTCCGTATTCCTGCCGGTGGCCTTCATGGGCGGCGGTGCGGGCGAGTGGTTCCGGCCGTTCGCGCTGACCGTGGCGGTGTCCGTGCTCGTGAGCCTTTACATTTCCTTCACGCTCGACCCGATGCTGTCCGCATATTGGGGCGATCCGGTGGGCTATCAGCACCAACCGAAGAAAGGGCTGCGTCTCATTCTGTCGCGCTTCAACGATTGGTTTGACCATCAGGCGAACCGCTATGGCAACGTCATTGCGTGGGCCCTGCATCACCGGAAGTGGATGACAGCGATTGCGTTCATTACGTTTGTCGGCGCAATCGCTTTGCAAGTCACGGTGGGTGGATCGAGTTTCCTTCCGGCGTCCGACGTGGGCAACATCGCCGTCGACATTCGCACACCGTCTTCGTCCAGCTTGGAATACACCAAGCTCAAGGTCGAGAAGGCCGCGGAGTTCGCTCGCGCAATTCCCGAAACCAAGGCCACCAACAGTTCGGTCAATCCGGGCGGCGGGCGCATTTACGTCGACATCGGCAAGAGTACGGAGCGCAAACGCTCGGCGGCCGAGATCGCCAAGGAATTGCGCGAATCGCTCACCAAGCTGGTCGGCGCCGAATACGTGGTGCTCGACGACATCAACAATGGCGTGAGGAAGCCCGTGCAAATCCTGTTCTCCGGGCCGGACGCGCGCAAGCTCAATGCCATTGCCGCGGACTTCATGGAAAAACTCAAGAAGGTGCCCGGCGCGGTGGACGTGGGACTGTCTGAGCAGGAACCCAAGGACGAACTCAAGATCGAGTTGAACCGTGGGCTCGCCAATGCGATGGGGATTTCGGTCGGCGATGCGGCGCAGACCTTGCGTGTTGCTTTCGCAGGTGTGGAAGTGGGCGACTGGGTCGATCCCACCGGCGAGTCACGCGACGTGGCGGTACGCCTGCATCCGGACGACCGCCCGCGCTTCCTGCACGCCCTTGAGCAGGTGGACGCGATGCCGCACCGCATCGACCTGGACTGCCGCCTCGCCCGGGACGGCACCCCCATGGAGATCCTCCACTTCCGCCTCGAGAGCGAGGGCCACGGTCCCGCGCTGCGCATCCGCGGGACCGCCCAGGACGTCTCTTCGGCCCGCGCCGCCGAAGCCGCTAGCGCCGTGGCAGTGGCCGCGCCGCCAGCCGGCTGGGAGTACGTGGTGGCCAGCGATATCGCGGACGAGATCAGCACGCGCGTGGCCGGCTACACCGCCACAAGCTACACCAGCCTCGACCTTACGCGCAAATCGTGGGGGCGCCAACCCAACGAGGCGTTCTACTACGACGGCACATCCTACGAAAACAGCGAGGGCCTGGGCGTGCAGCTCGCAACCCTCGCCGACGATGGCAAAAGCATGTTCCAGCTGGCCTACCGCGAGCCCGCCGCGTCCGCCGCCGACGCAAGCTTCCCGCTCACGCTCGTCGCGGCGGTGCGTGCCTACGACGGCGGCGGCTGGATGCGCGGCTCGAAGCTACTGCCGCGCGCCGTGCCGGCTCACGTCATCCTGAGCGTCGCCGACGCGCAGGCGCTCGGCGTGGGCATCGGCGAGACGGTGCGCATAAGCTCGGCCACCGGCGCGCTTGAGCTGCGCGCGCAGATCGACGCCGGCCTGAGCGCGGGCGTGGTGCTGCTGCCGCTGGTGAGCGGCGTTGACCTGGCTGGCCTGCTCAGCGGGCCGCAGACGCGCGTGGCGCTCAGCAAGCTTGGATGACGCGCCTGTGGCAACATTGGGTATCGCGCTCCGGCTACGTATAGGATACATACTATGGCCTTTCTCGACATCATCATCCTGATCGTCAAGGCGCTCGTACTGGCGCTGGCCGCAACAACACTGTTCGCCTACTTTACGCTGTTCGAGCGCCTGCTGCTGGCGCGACTGCAGAACCGCATAGGGCCGAACCGCGCCGGCTACATCCCGCTGCCGGGCGGCCGCAAGATCCTCGGTGGCTGGCTCCAGCCTGCCGCCGACGCGGTCAAGCTCTTTTTCAAGGAAGATGTCACCCCGGCGCTCGCCGATAAGTGGGTCTACCTGATCTCGCCGGCGTTCGCTACCGTTCCCGCGCTGATCATCTGGGCCACCATTCCGCTGGGCTGCTGGCCTTCGGGCGGCGATGGCGTGCTGCCGCTTGGCGGCTGCGCCCCCGCCGGCGGCAGCAACTTCCTGCAGCTGGCCGAGATCAGCGTTGGCATCCTGTACCTGCTGGCGGTCACCTCGGTGGGCGTGTACGGCATCGCCATCGCCGGCTGGTCGTCGAACAACAAGTACTCGATGCTCGGCGGCGTGCGCGCCTCGGCCCAGGTGATCTCGTACGAGCTGGCGCTGGGCCTCTCGGTGCTCGCAGTCGTGATGCAGGCCGAGAGCTTCAGCACCGCCGAGATCGTCAACCGCCAGTGGGGCTGGTGGTTCATCGTGCCGCAGTTTTTGGGCTTCGTGATCTTCCTGCTCTCTTCCACCGCCGAGGTGGTGCGCGCGCCGTTCGACCTCGTCGAAGCCGAGCAGGAGCTGGTGGGCGGCTACAACACCGAATTCGGCAGCATGAAGTTCGCGCTGTTCTTCATGTCGGAATATATCAAGCTGGTGGCGATGAACGCCATCGCCGTCACGCTGTTTCTGGGGGGCTGGCACTTCCCCGGCCTGTACACGCTCGCGCAGTTCGTGACGGCGAATGCCGGCCAGTTCGCCGGCAACGCCGTGTTCGGCCTGCTCTCGCTCGGCGCGTTCCTGCTGAAGGTCACGCTGCTGTCGTTCCTGTCGGTGTGGATCCGCGCGACAGTGCCACGCGTGCGCTACGACCAGCTGATGTACCTCGGCTGGAAGATCCTGCTGCCGCTGGCGCTGTTCAACGTGGCGCTCACCGCCGTGCTGAATGTGCTGATCCCCGACAATCGCTACATCAGCGGCGGCATTGCCTTTGTGGTCGGGCTGATCGCAGTGGTGGTGGTGGCGAGCATGCGCGGGCCGCGCAAGCCGCCGGCTAGCCAGGTAACGCTGGTGAAGAAAGAAGCCAGCCGGTAAGGCGAAAATCGCCCACCCGCACAGGCCGAAATATTCGGAGAAACGCATATGCTTGGGGAAATCGTCAAAGGTCTTGGCACAACACTCAAATACCTGTTCAAAAAGCCAGTCACGGTGCAGTACCCCGAGGTCAAGCGCCCGGTGCGCGAGCGCTTCCGCGGCAGGCACGAGCTGAAGCGCTTCGAAAATGGCATGGAGCGCTGCATCGGCTGCGCGCTGTGCGCAGCGGCCTGCCCGGCCGACGCGATCCTGGTGGTGCCGGCCGAGAACAACCCCGAGCACCCGAACTCGCCGGGCGAGCGCTATGCCGCCACCTACGAGATCAACATGCTGCGCTGCATCTTCTGCGGCTACTGCGAAGACGCCTGCCCGACCAACGCGATCGTGCTTGAGCATCAGTACGAGCTATCGTTCTACGACCGCAAGTCGTCGATCTATACCAAAGAGATGCTGCTGGTGCCGCCGGAGAAGGGCCACGGCGAGATCCCGCCGATCTTGCAGCAGCTCAACCGCCGGCCAAGCCCGCCCGCGCAGATAGACCTGTAGTAGCGACGAATGACGAAGGGCGAGTGACCGACGGCCAAGATGAAACGCTGGCGTTGCCTCCTTCGTCATTGTTCTTTCGCCCTTGGTCGGAGAGAAATATATGGAGCTAGTCGTCTTCACCATCACCGCGCTGGTGGCGCTGGTTGGCGCCGTGGCCATGCTGCTGAGCAAAAACGCGGTGCACAGCGCGCTGTTCATGCTGCTGAACTTCAGCTCGATCGCCGTGCTGTACCTGCTGCTGCGCGCGCCGTTCCTGTTCGCGGTGCAGCTGATCGTCTACGCCGGCGCGATCATCGTGCTGTTCCTGTTTGTGGTGATGCTGCTGGGCGCCGAGCGCGCCGAAGACGACCGCGACCGGATCGCGTGGCAGCGGCCGCTGGCGATCCTGATGGCTGCGCTGCTGCTGGGCGAGGCGCTGTACGTGTTCTTCGCGCGCGCCAACACCTCGCTGGCCAGCCCGGCCACACCAACCGAAGATTTTGCCACGCCGGTGAAGATCGGCGAAGCCTTGTTCAGCACCTACCTGCTGCCATTCGAGATCACCTCGGTGATCTTGCTGGCGGCGCTGGTGGGTGTGGTTGTGCTGCACCAGCACCGCCAGGCCGCCGAGAGCTAAAGCAATTTTGGGTGTTGGGTTTTGAATTGCCGAAGACGTAGCTCAACATTCAAAACTCAACACTTCGGAGCGAATGATGGTTCCAACCAGCTACTATGTACTGCTCAGTGCGGCGCTGTTCGCAATCGGCGTGGTGGGTGTGCTGACGCGCCGCAACGCGCTGATCGTGTTTATGTCGGTCGAGATGATGCTGAACTCGGCGAACCTCGCGCTGGTGGCCTTCGCGCAGCGCTGGCAGTCGGCCAATGGCCAGATCCTGGTGTTCTTCGTGATCACCGTGGCCGCCGCCGAGGTGGCAGTGGGCCTGGCGCTGCTGGTGACGATCTTCCGCGCGAAACGCACCACCGACATCGACGAGATCAACACCTTACGGGGTTAGGACGACCGACGACCGATGGACGGCGGCCGCAACACGCTCGCTGCGGCCGTGGCCGATGGTCGGTGGCCGGTATTGTCGAGGAACTTCAATGTCTGATCTGACCTGGATTGTCGTGTTGATCCCAGCATTCCCGCTGCTGGGCTTTTTGCTGAACACCTTTGTGATCCGCAACGAGCGCCAGGCCGGGCTGCTGGCGAGCGCGATGGTGGCGCTGTCGTTTGTCGCCACGCTTGCCTCGATCGCGGTGCTGCAATCGCTGCAGGTGGCCGGCGCAGGCGCCGAAGCCGCCGCCGAGGCCAAGCACCACATCGACTTCGTGCTGTGGGAGTGGATGACGATCGGCACGTTCCGCGTTCCGTTCGGCCTGCTGTTCGACCAGCTGACCGCCGTGATGGCGCTGCTCGTCACCGGCGTGGGCGGGCTCATTCACGTCTTCTCAATCGGCTATATGCACGGCGACGCGCGGCCGGTGCGCTACTTCGCCTACCTCAACCTGTTCATCGTCGCCATGCTGTTCCTGATCATGGGCGACAATCTGCTGCTGCTGTTTCTGGGCTGGGAGGGCGTGGGCCTGTGCTCGTTCCTGCTGATCAGCCACTGGTTCGACCGCAAAAGCGTGCCGCCGGGGATTGTGCCCTCCGAGGCCGCAGTGAAGGCGTTTGTGGCCAACCGCGTCGGCGACGCCGGCATGCTGCTGGCCATGATGGCGATCTTCGCTAGCCTCGGCACGCTCACATTCTACGGCCAGGCGGGCGGCGATGCCGGCTACCTCGAGCGCACCGCCGAGGTAGGCCGCCAGGTAGTGAATGTCGGCATCCTCGGCCAGATGAGCATCCTCACGCTGATCACCCTGCTGATGCTGGTGGGCGTCACCGGCAAGTCGGCGCAGGTGCCGCTGTTTGTGTGGCTGCCCGACGCCATGGCTGGCCCCACCCCAGTGTCGGCGCTGATCCACGCCGCCACCATGGTCACGTCGGGCGTGTACCTGATCGCGCGCAACCACACGCTGTTCAGCGACCTCGCCAGCGGCACCGCCCCGTGGGTTGTCGGCATCGGCGTGCTCACGGCGCTGCTCGCGGCCAGCGCGGCGGTCACCCAGTGGGATATCAAGCGCGTGCTGGCGTACTCCACCGTCTCGCAGCTGGGCTACATGGTTGCGGCGGTGGGCATGGGCGCCTACGTGGCCGGCATGTTCCATCTGCTCACGCACGGTGTGTTCAAGGCACTGCTGTTCCTCGGCTCGGCGTCGATCATCCACGGCACCCACGAGACGCAAGACATGCGGCGGATGGGCGGGCTGCGCGCCAAGATGCCCACGACCTTCTGGACGTACATGGTCGGCGCGCTGGCGCTGGCCGGCATCTTCCCGTTCGCCGGCTTCTGGAGCAAAGACGAGATCATCGCGCAGGCGTTCGATACTGGCAGCCCGCTCACCGGCATCGTCCTGATCATCTCCTCGCTGCTCACGGCCTTCTATATGGGCCGCCAGGTGGCGCTGGTGTTCTGGGGCAAGCCGCGCGACGCGCACGCCGAGCACGCGCACGAGAGCACCGGCGGCATGAAGATCGTGCTGATCATCCTGGGCGTCGGCGCGATCATCGCCGGGGTGATGAACCTGCCCGGCCTGCACTGGCTCGATAGCTACCTGCATCCGGTGCTGGGCGAAGAGCCCGCGCCATATACGATCGGCAAGGGCGTGCTGGCCGCTGTGGTGACGCTGCTGGCCGGCGCGTCGATGTATGGCGGCTGGTACCTGTATGCCCGCGTGCTCGAGGCCAAGATCAAGCCCGGCAAAGACGACCCCGGCTTCCGCTACGCCGGCGATATCTGGCGCGGCGCCGAGCTGGCCTGGGGCTTCGACTGGTTCTACAGCCGCGTGATCGTGCGCGGCTACCGCATGCTCGCCGGCTTCCTGGCCAGCGTGTTCGACCAGCAGGGCATCGATGGCATCCTGGTCGACGGCGTCGGCCGGGTGTTCGGCAGCCTGGCAAGCCTGTTCCGGCGCGGCCAGACTGGCTATATCCGCAACTATGCCTGGGTGTTCTTTGTGGGCGTGGTTGTGCTCGTCGGCTACTTCGCGTTCGTGTAGCTATGAGCTATGGGCTACGAGTTCTGAAGTATTCACAGCAACACAACGCTCATCACTCGTAGCTCATAACTTTCAGAACTGGGGACTAATGTGAACCAGCTAGGCTTTCCTCTGCTCTCGCTCGTGCTCTGGCTGCCCACGCTCGGCGCGCTGGCGCTGCTGCTGGTGCCGCGCGAGAACGTCGGCGCACAGCGCATTCTGGCGCTGCTGTTCGCGCTGGCGGCGCTGGCGGCCTCGCTGCCGCTGTACTTCCTGTTCGAGCTTGGCAAGGGCTTCCAGTTCGCCGACGCCCTGCCGTGGGTGCCCTCGTGGGGTATTGGCTACGGCGTGTCGATCGACGGCGTGAGCCTGTGGCTGGTGCTGCTTACCACCTTCCTTACCCCGATCACGCTGATCTCGACATGGGACTCGGTGCACAAGGACTTCCGCAGCTTTCAGATCCTCATGCTGCTGCTCGAAACCGGCATGATCGGCGTGTTCGTGGCGCAGGATCTGTTTCTGTTCTATATCTTCTGGGAGTTCACGCTCATCCCCATGGCGCTGCTGATCGGCATCTGGGGCA
>CALLYN010000537.1 GCA_937858455.1 uncultured Kouleothrix sp. | reverse complement strand
TTACTTGAAGAACTTGCATTCAAAGAGCTTATACCACACTGTCAACACTACCTAGAGATGAGGCTCATGCCCACCATCGCGTTCACCGGGCACACCCCTGTGGCGCTCGAATGCGGACGCTCTGTGGGGCGCGTTCCGATGCAATAGATGTCGGGCGCGCTTTGGTTACCATACTCATTGAATAACAGTTCGTTTCTTCAAATCGAATCTTTGGCCTTTGGATAATTTCAAAAACTTATTCTTGGCCACATCTTTCCCCTCGAAGAAACCGACTTTGCCTTCTCCAATCACCTCAAACTCATTGCCGTGTAGGATAATCGCGGTGTTTTCGTCTATCCCAATGCCAACAATTTCAGGATAACGCGCGATGACTTCTAACAAATCCTTTTCGGCGTGGCGCGCAAAAAAATGCGGATACACTGTCATCCCCTGCAATAATCCAAAGCCCTTCGTGCGTGCCATATCCAAATACATTCCACTGCGCGACAAGCGCAAATCGGATGGCGTCTTCGTTATGTTCACAAGGAATGAGCCTTGGATCATCGCCCCGGCAGAGGAGCCTGCAATGACCCCGCCTCGTTCCGCCACGGCCTTGATCTCGGCGTCGCGCGCGCGCCGCAGGACCGAGGCCCCGAGCTCGGGGTCCGCGAGCTCGTCGCGGTACAGCTTCGCCGCGCGCAGGAGGAGGTCCACCTTCTCGCCAACGTCGGTGCGCGCGTCGGCGTCGAGGGTGTAGAGCTCCGCGAGCTTCTGGTGGTTCGCGCTCTCCTCGTAGAGCTTCTCGAGGCGATCGCGGATCGTGCGGCTCTTGGGCGCGATCTTGAACCCGAACTCGAGGGCCCGCAGCGCTCCCTCGACGTCGCCGAGGTCGGCGCGCAGGACGGACAGGTCGAGCGCGAGCGGCTCGACCTCGTCGGCGGGGATCAGGGGGAGCAGCCGCTCGAGGATGTCGGCCCGGTCGCCGGCCTCCTCGGCGCCGCCGATCGCGTGGACGCCCGAGAGGGCGCGGAGGATGTCGACGTGGGCGGGCTCCCAGTCGAGCGCGGTGTAGTAGATGGCCTTGGCCGCGTCGCGGTCCTTCTTCTCGAGGATCGACCCGAGGCGGCGCGACAGCGACGCGATCGACGGCGCGTCGCTCCGGTCCTTGGCGGTCTCGAGCTGGCGCTGGAGGAGCTCGGCGAGCTCCTCCTCGCGGCCCTGCCGCTCGTAGATGCCCGAGAGGAGGATGGCGGCCTCGACCAGCGTGGGATCGTCGTTCACGATCTCCTGCAGCTCGGGCAGGGCCTCGTCGCCGAGGCCCATGCGCTCCATGCGGAGCTTCACCCGCTCGAACCGCAGGCGCATGCGCTCGGAGTCGTCGTCGACGTACTCCTGCACCTCGCCGATGAGGTTCGCGAGCTTCTCGGGCTCGCTCATCTGCCGGTAGGCGACGAGCAGCGGCTGCCAGGCGTCGCGATCGGCGGGCTCGCGCTCGTGCAGCTCCTCGTACGTGCTCGTCGCGAGGTGCATGTCGCCGAGCTTCTCCATCGCGAGCTGCGCGACCTCGAAGAGGAGCTTGCGGGCCGCCTCGGGCTCGGAGATCTCGGCGGCCTCCTTCTTGAGGAGGACCGCCTCCGACATGTCGCCCGCGGCCGCCACGTACCCGGCGAGCTCGCAGAGGGCCCACGCGCGGACGGCCGGATCGTCGGTCGGATCCTCGAGGAAGCGACGCAGGAGCGTCTCGGCGAGCGCGAGGTCCGGCAGGCTCTGGGCGAGCTGGATGGCCTCACGGGCCGGGGCCGAGCCGGCGACCCCCTGGCTCCAGCGTCGCATCAGGGCGTCGACGAGCTCGCGCTCCTTGCCGGGCGCGCGCGCGATGCGCTCGTAGAGGTCCACGAGCGCCTGGTTCTTCGGCCACTTGTCGCACGCGGCGACGAGGGTCGCGACGAAGCGCGATCTCCGGACGAGCGCTTCTTTTTCGATGGACAGCCTGCGGTGGCGCTGGAGGTGCGCTTTCGTGTCGAAGAAAACGCGGTCGAATATCTGTTAGGCTTTGGGCCGCTTGTGGAGGTGTTGGAACCGCCAGAATTGCGCGAAAAAATGATCGCTCTGGCCAAAGGCATCGTCACGCTTTACGCATAAACGATGCGCCATATCGAGGAAAAGCAAACGGGCGTTCTCATTTTTTCGCTGCGTTCTCTGGGTAAGTTTTTCCGCTGTGTAACTGTTGTTGCTACGCAATACACGCTACAGCGCTCGCCACCAGGAAAATTGGCTAAACCCAATTGCCACCAGTTGAAGCGGAATATGCAGCGTGATGGCCAGGTGATAGGCCGCTTGCCAGATGTGGTCCGCCGCTTCGCCTTCGCCCGCGTGGATCGTCACCGCCAGACATTCCCGGAACGCGGGCACGAAGGCCGTTCCGAGCGCTTCCGGCGCCGCGGTGCCTTCATCCCCTGCCAGGTCCAGCCCGACGAGGAACTCGCCGAGATCCTGCCGCGACTCCGCCGCCAGGGCGACCACCGCCCATGCCGCTCATGGAATAGATTGCCGCTTGTGGCGGAAGGCTATGCGTGCCCGGCAGTATAATCTGTAGTTGATTCATCAAGTATCACTCCTTACCGCCGGATCACTCACCATACCACAAGCGTCCTCGAGAAGCTATGGGCCGGAACCTGTTTCGGCGGTTGCTGCTAGGTATAACGTACGCCCTAGGCGTACGCAGTTGAGCCACGCGTGCCGCATCGTTCTACTGCGCGGCTGCTGTGGGCGTCTGGTCGTGCGCAAGGCTCTGCGCGAAGCGTTCGAGTGTTTCGAGATCCTCCTGATGTAATGCTTCGACACGCAGCGCCCGCGCGAGCCCCTGGCGTTTGAGCGCCTGCTCCCAGCAGGCTGGCTGGTGGCACAGGTATGCGCCACGTCCAGCGCGCTTGCCGGTCGGGTCGAGCGCGACCCGGCCATTGGCATCGCGCACCAGCCGCAGCAGGCCGCGCTTGGTCTCCGAGCGCCGGCAAGCAACGCACATGCGCATTGGCACAGGTTTGGGGCGCGGCCCTGCTGATTTTTTCTTTGACTGTGCCATACATTTTGCCACAGGCGCGATGTATCGCGCCCAGAGTCTTAGTGACAGGACTTACGCAGTCGCCTGCGATATGAGCTTGTTCTGCCTGCGGCAGCATGGTACTGTACTTTCTTTTGTGCTCAGATTGTGGCGCAAAGCGCCACAATCTGAGCACCATCCATGAAAAAGTACCGCTCTGCCGAAGGCAAAAACGCGCACCGCGTAACTCCTGTTAGTGAAGCCCGCCTTACTCTTCGTCCTCGGCGTCGCCGGATGGCTCCTCGTTCTCCGAGAGCATATACGAGGCGATCAGCCGATCGTTGTTGTAGATATTCAGCTTCTGCAGCGTGGCGCGCAGCTGCACCGTCTCGCCGATCAGGTCGTCGCCAAGCGGGCCATAGCGGTTATTCAGGTACACCACCGTGCCATCCGAGCGCACCTTGCGCGACTCGACCTTCGCAGTCGCCAGCGCGGCCTCGGTGGCCAGCAGCTCGGCGTCGGCGGCATCGCGCGCCTCGGCTGCCGCGCGCTCTTCGTCCAGCAGCGCGCTGGCGCTCTTGATGTCGATGCGCCAGCCGCTCAGCTTAGCCGCCAGGCGCACATTCTGGCCCTCTTTGCCGATCGCCAGCGACAGCTGCTTGTCGGGCACGATCACCGTAGCGGCGTGCTCATCTTCGCGCAGCTGCACCTCGACAACCTGGGCCGGCGAGAGCGCGTTGGCGATGAACTCCTTTGGATCGGCCGACCACTGCACCACGTCGATCTTCTCGCCATTCAGCTCGTTCACGATATTCTGAATACGCACGCCGCGCATGCCCACGCACGAGCCAACCGGGTCGATGCCCTCCTGGCGCGCGGTGACGCCGACCTTGGTGCGCAGCCCCGGCTCGCGGGCGATCGACTTGATCTCGACCGTACCGTTGTAGATCTCGGGCACCTCCATCTCGAACAAGCGCATGATCAGCTGCTTGTGCGTGCGTGACGCGATCAGGCGTGGCCCGCGATCTTCGCGGCGGATCTCCATCAGGTAGACCTTCAGGCGCTGGCCGTGGTAGTAGCGGTCGCTGTCGACCTGCTCTTTAGGCGGCAGAATCGCCTCGGCCTTGCCCATCTCGAGGATGACGTTGCCTTTCGAGACGCGCTGCACCGTCGCGGTGACCAGCTCGCCCTCGCGATCCATATATTCGCCGTAGATATGCTCGCGCTCGACTTCTTTTATGCCCTGCAGAATGACCTGCTTGGCCGTCTGCGCTGCGATGCGTCCAAAATCGTTCGGCGTGCTCTCGACGACGATCGTCTCGCCGATTTCTACATCGGGCTTGGTGCGCTTCGCATCGACATAATCGATCTCAAACCGATCGTCGTATACCTCGTCGACAACCTGCTTCTCGGCGTACACGCGCGCCTGGCCGGTTTGCGGGTCGAGCTTGACCGAAACTTCTATCGGTGGCGGGTTATTGCCCAGCGTGCGGCGGTAGGCCGTCACCAGGGCCTTCTCCATCACTTCAATAATTGCTTCTTTGGGAATCCCACGCTCAGCCGCAATCTGCGAAATGGCCGCGTAAAACTCGTGTTTCATTGGTCCTCACCCTACCCTGTCAACACAAACTGCTGCTTCCGAGCGCCTGGTTCATACGGAACAATAGAAGAGGCAAATACCCAATCGAGGCCGCTTCGCTGCGCGCACGGCTCGTGACGCAACGACAGCAACCGAGTAGCTCGTGACAATAAGAAAAGTGGGGATACCCCACTTTTCGGCGAAATCCGTCTCGTGCGACCGTTAGTATACCATTATCAGGCTGCGCACGCAACCGCTATGGCGCGCTTGTTGGCGCTGGATAGGTGCCATCGGCGTTTGGCGCGGGGTAGCCCGCGTCGGCGGGCGCCGGGTATGGCGTGGCGGGCGCCTGCCCCGGCTGGCTGGCCGCGGTCGGCTGGCTAGGCGAGGCAGTGCCGCCCGCCGGCGCGCTCGG
The DNA here is from genome assembly GCA_937858455.1 of uncultured Kouleothrix sp. Classification (GTDB taxonomy): domain Bacteria; phylum Chloroflexota; class Chloroflexia; order Chloroflexales; family Roseiflexaceae; genus Kouleothrix. Next base: position 15,095 of record CALLYN010000537.1, on the reverse strand, counting down.
GCTGACATCGCAGGCCGCCAGTGTGGCGCCGAGCAGCAGCGCGCCCAGCAGCACTCGAGTTGGCTTCATATACGTGTGCTCCTTTGTTTGCCTGGTTCCGCTGGCATAGTAGCGAAGCGCGCGGGGCTTGTCAAGGCTCTAGCGCCGTAGCAAAGGCTTTAATAGCAGGGTCGTAGGGTAATAGTATACTTTTGTTACATGTCCGCTCGCGGAAACCAAACTAATCAAGCGTGTTTTTTGGCTTGACAATGCGGTAAACCGGCCATAGTATAACACCACTATCACTCACTATCTTCCACCAGCTACTTGCACGTTGGAACGTTACGGCGTTCGGACGCTGGGTAGTGCACGCTGCGTGTTCAGCTGCGTAGCGTGTGGGCACGGCGTTTTGGCGCCTAATGCAGTGAGGCCGATGTTGTCGATGACGACCGCGCAGCGCGATCTCCTACGGCTCCTGCTCGCCGCCGAACGGCCGGTGGGCGCCGCAGCGCTTGGCCGGCAGCTCCACCTGTCTCCGTGGCAAGTCCACTATGGCTTGCGCGAGATCAAATCGTGGCTCAACCGGCGCCACGCTACATTGCGCCACGCCCCAGGGGTCGGGGTGCAGGTGATCTGCTCGCCCGAGCAGCGCCAGCGGCTACTGGCCGACCTGGCGGCCCAGGCGCGCTTCCAGCTGGTACTCACCACCGAGCAGCGCCAGCAGCTGCTGGCGCTGGCGCTGCTGACAGCCATACAGCCGCTCACGCTCGCCGAGCTTCAGCAGAGCCTTGCGGTCGCGCGCACTACCGTGCTCAAGGATCTCGACGTAATCGAGCGATGCCTGGCACGCTTTGATCTAGCGATCGCGCGCCGCCAGCACCGCGGCTGCTGGGCCGAGGGCGACGAGCTGGCCAAGCGCCAGGCATTGGCGGCGCTGCTGTGGGGCGACGTACCATTCGACGCGCCAATTATGAGCGTCGCCGCCGACCGCGGGCTGGTGTTTGTGCTCGCGCACGACGCTGGGCTGCTGCCAATCGTCGGCCAGGCAAGCGCGCTGGTGCGCGAGTTGGATATGGCGGCCGCCTACGAGCTGATTGCGCTGGCCGAGGCCGATCTTGGCGGGCGCTTCTCGGACGAGGCGGTCGCACCGCTGGCGCTTGGCCTGGCGATACAGGCTCAGCGCGTGCGGGTGCGCCAGTATGTTGGTTGGGATGACGAAGCGCTCGGCTGGATCCAATCGCAGGCCGCCTGGCCGACGGCCGCGCGACACTGCGCGCGGCTGTGGCCCGATCTACCCGAGGGGCAGCGCGCCGCTGAGACCGCGCAGCTGGCGCTGCTGCTGCTTACGAGCGCGCGCGACGAGCCCTGGCCGGGCGACCGAACGGCGGCGACCGGCACGCTGGTCGACCAGCTTCAGGCGCACATTGCCGCGGCCTACGCGGCGCCTGAGCTGACGCGCGACCAGCTGCTGCGTGATGGGCTTGAAGCCTTAATTCCACCCGCGTGTGTGCGCCAGCGCTTCCGCCTGTGGGCGCCACCCAAAACCATCGCCGATATTCACACCGAGCGCTACGCCGACGAGCGGGCTGTCGCCGCGCAGCTGGCCGAGGAAATTGAGCGTGCCAGCGGCGCGGGCCTGCCGCCCGACACGATCGACGAGCTGGTGCTGCTGCTGCGCGCGGCGGTGGTGCGCGCGCGGCCTGAGCAGTCGCGACATGTGCTGGTAGTATGCCCCAGCGGGATGGCCACTACCCAGCTGCTGGTGGCGCGGCTGCGGGCGCGTTTCCCGCGTCTTGGGACTTTTGAGGTGCTCCCAATGCGCGAGCTGACCGCTGCGCGCGCGGCCGGGGCCGACCTGATCATCACGACGGTGCCCCTGGTGCTGCCTGAGCCGGCCTTGGTCGACATCATACACGTACACCCGATGCTACGGCCCGACGATATCGCCGCGCTGACACAGTGGATGGCCTGAGCGTTAGCACATGTAGGAGTTACGCACTTGATCCTTCTGTGTGCGGTTTTTCCGCGCGGAGCGCGGAAAAACCGCACACGATACGGAGCATAGTACCGCTCTGCCGAAGGCTGAGCGCGCCAACTGCCTAAGTCCTAAAATAGTTCAATTTTGCCACAATGAAGATTGTAAAAAAGAGATCAATAAAGTGTTCTTTAAGGCTTGACAAAGCTATATACCAAATGTACCATTGCACGCACAAGCTACTCACTACCTAAGTTTATATCAGCCATCGACGATAGGCCGCTTGCCCGCTTGGCGGGGGTGGTGCTGCTCGGCTCTCAGGGCGCCGCTGGTGTGCGGGCCTAGCTGACGCGTGCCTAAAAGCACGCGACATAGAGATGGCTGATCCTGCGGGAGCGCTGGCTCCAGCGCGCGACGACCCGGGACGTCGCCGCGCCGGATTCCTGCGCCCATGGTTTATCAACGGCGATTGATCCACAACGATTTCAAAGGAGAAACCCAACATGCGACAGCGAGTCCAAAGCTTCGGCAGCTTCTTGGCAGCAATGGTGGTGCCGAATATCGGCGCATTTATCGCATGGGGCTTGATCACAGCCCTGTTTATCCCGGTTGGATGGATACCTAACGAAGGTTTCGCCAAGCTCGTCGGCCCGATGATCAACTACCTGCTACCGATTCTGATCGGCTACACTGGCGGCAAGCTGATCTACGACCAGCGTGGCGGTGTCGTCGGCGCGGCAGCCACTATGGGCGTAATCGTCGGCGCGGACATCCCGATGTTTCTCGGTGCGATGATCATGGGCCCAGTCGGCGGCTACCTGATGAAGAAAATCGACGAATTTCTTGAAGACAAGATCCCGGTCGGCTTTGAGCTGCTGATCAACAACTTCTCGGCTGGCTTCCTGGTGGTTGCCCTGGTGCTGATCGCCAATGTGATCATCGGCCCGGTGGTGCAAGCATTCAGCAACGTGCTGGGTGCGGGTGTGGACTTCCTGATCGCCTCGCGGCTGCTGCCAGTGGCCGACATCATTATCGAGCCGGCCAAGGTGCTGTTTCTCAATAATGCGATCAACCATGGTATTCTCGCCCCGCTGGGTGTGGCCGAAGTTGCCAAGAGCGGCAAGGCGATCCACTTCATGCTCGAAAGCAACCCAGGGCCAGGCCTGGGCCTGCTGCTGGCCTACTGGTTCGCCGGCAAGGGCAACCTGAAGCTGTCGGCCCCTGGCGCGGCGATCATCCATTTCCTGGGCGGCATCCACGAAATCTACTTCCCCTACATCCTGGCGCACCCGGTCATGATTATCGCGATGTGGGCCGGCGGCATTCTGGCCGACCTCTGGTTCGTCATCACTGGCGCCGGCGTCGTTGCCACCCCAGCCCCTGGCTCGATCTTCGCATACCTGGCGGTGATCCCGCGCGGCGAGTACATCCCAGTGCTGGGCGGCGTACTGATCGGGATTGTCGCGTCGTTCATCGCCGGAACCGCCATCCTGCGGCTGTTCCCACTCCCCGCCGCGAGCGAGGATGGCGAGGAAATAACCGAGGTTGACCCCGCGGTTGTGCCAGCCTAGTGCCGAATCATCCACAGATTACGCAGATTGCACAGATTGTATTCGGTATCGGAAAGCTCGATCTGGTTAATCTGCGTAATCTGTGTAATCTGTGGCCATGCGATACCCTGTGAAAGGAGCCAGCAATGGCAGCATCGATATCTGCGGCGAACGTCGACACGATTATCTTCGCTTGCGAGGCCGGGATCGGCTCTAGCTTGATGGGTGTCAACGCGCTCAAGAAGAAGTTGAAGCAGGCTAATATCAGCGTAAACGTTATTCATAAGCCCGTACGTGCAGTGCCGCCCAACGCGAAGGTTGTGGTGGCTCACAAGGGGCTGGCCAAGCTCGCGCGCGAGCAAGCACCTGGCGCAGTGGTGATCGCGTTCTCACAGTTCCTGAACGACCCGGTGTTCGACCGCCTGGTGAATGTGCTCAAAACCGGTGGCGAGATTGGGGAGGGGATGTAAGGCTATGTCGATCATTTCGCTTCAGACAGTGCGGCTTGGCGCCACCGCCAGCGATAAGCAGGATGCGATTCGCCAGGCTGGCGATCTGCTTGTTGGCGCCGGCTGCGTTGCCCCGGCGTATGTACAGGGCATGCTGGCGCGCGAGCAGACGATGTCGACCTATATTGGCAATGGCGTGGCCATCCCGCATGGGCAGCACGAGAACTTGGGCGAGGTGCATTGCACCGGCATCTCGGTGCTACAGCTGCCGAATGGTGTCGAGTGGGAGCCTGGCGAGATGGCGTACCTGGTGATCGGAATTGCGGCGAATGCCGACGAGCATGTTGGAGTGCTGGCCAACCTAGCCGAAGTGATCGAGGATGAGGACGCGGCTGCGGCGCTGGCACAGACCACCGACGCCGAGCAGATCGTCGAGAGGCTTGGCCGCGCCCGCGAGGCTGAGGCCTAGGGCCAATAGCATTTCAGATACCGCTGTGATGAGGCCTTGCCACAAAGGCGCGAAGGCTTCGAAATGTCATCAGCGCTTCGAGTCTTCACGTCTTTGTTGCTAGTTGAAAGATACAAGGCCAGGCTACCTCAATGCTGCTGGCGGTGCCACAAGGAAGTGTGTTATGCAACAGCTCAATCTCGTGATCCACAACGCCACTGGGCTGCACGCCCGCCCGGCCCGCGCGTTTGTCGATCTCGCCAAGCAGTTCCGGTCGACGATCAAGATCCGCCACGGCGAGAAGCAGGTCAATGCCAAGAGCTTGATCTCGGTGCTGACTCTTGGGGTCCGGCGTGGCGAGCAGATCGTCGTCGATGTCAGCGGCGACGACGAGGAGCATGCTGCGGCGGCGATCGTGGCCGCGGTGCGTGATGGCCTCGGCGAGGGGCCAGATGCTGGCGAGCATGCTGCGATCACACCAGCAGTACCCGCCCCGACCGCGCCGGCGCACCAACAACCGGCAGGGGCTGGCGCCGTGATCCAGGGCATCGCCGGCGCGCCCGGGATCGCAATCGGCCCGGTCTTCCGGTTCGAGCGCATCTATGTCGAGGTGCGCGAGCGCTTTGCCGGAGTCGACAAGGAGCACGCGCGCCTGCAGAGCGCCCTGGAAGCGGCGCAGCACCAGCTGAATACGCTCCACGCCGAGGTAGCACAGCGTGCCGACGCCAGCGAGGCTGCGATCTTCCAGGTTCACCACGAGATTCTTTCCGACCCCGGCCTGATCGACGCGGTGCGCGCAGCGATCGCCGACGGGCGCAGCGCAGCCGAGGCCTGGCAGATCGCCACCGCCGAGCATGCGGCTGAGCTGGCCGAACTTTCCGACGCGCTGCTGGCCGAGCGAGCCGCCGACATTCGCGATGTTGGCGCCCGGGTGCTGCGGCTGCTGACCGGCGCCGGAGATGCGGCGCCCGCGCTCCCCGACGAGTCGGTGATCGTCGTGGCCAACGACCTCACGCCCTCGGAGACGGTAGCGCTCGATCCGCAGCGCGTGCTTGGTTTCTGCACCGCCGTGGGCGGCCCCAACGCCCACACAGCCATCCTGGCGCGCGCGTTGGGCCTGCCTGCCATTGTCAGCGCAGGCGCCGGCGTGCTGGAACTGGCCGCTGGTACGCAGGTGATCCTCGACGGTGGAACCGGCATGCTAACCGTTAGCCCCAGCGCTGATCTGATCGCCGATGCACGGGCGGCTCAGCGGCGCCAGCAGCAGCAGCGCGCCGACGCTGCTCGCTCGGCGGCCGAGCCGGCGGTCACCGCCGACGGCCACCGTGTCGAGATTGTCGCCAATATTGGTGGCGCCGACGAAGTCGGCCCGGCGGTGGAAGGTGGCGCAGAGGGAGTCGGGCTGTTCCGCACCGAGGTGATCTTTCTCGATCCCAAGCGCGTGACCGAGCCAACCGAGGAGGAGCAGTTCGCGATCTACCGCGACGTCGCCAAAGCATTTGGTGGCCAGCCGGTGATCATCCGCACGCTCGACATCGGCGGCGATAAAGAGGTAGCCTACCTCGATCTACCGCGCGAAGACAACCCGTTTCTCGGTGTACGCGGCCTGCGCCTGTGCCTGGAGCACCCTGATCTGTTTCGAACGCAGCTGCGCGCCATTCTACGCGCGGCCTCGTTCGGCAAGCTGCGGATCATGTTCCCGATGGTCGCGGACATTGGCGAGCTGCGCACGGCTCGCGCGATCGTCGAGCAGCTACGCGCCGAGCTAGGCGCGCCGCCCGTCGAGGTTGGCATCATGATCGAGGTGCCCTCGGCCGCGCTAATGGCCGACGTGCTGGCGCGCGAGGCCGACTTCTTCTCGATCGGCACCAACGACCTGACTCAGTATACCCTAGCGATGGATCGCATGCACCCAACGCTGGCAAGCCAGGCCGACGACCTGCACCCGGCGGTGCTGCGGCTGATCGCCAAGACAGTCGAGGGCGCGCACGCGGCCGGCAAGTGGGTTGGCGTATGCGGCAATCTCGGCTCAAAACCGCAGGCGGTGCCCATCCTGGTAGGTTTGGGTGTCGACGAGCTGAGCATCGCGATCAAAGATATCCCGCTTGTAAAAGCACAGATCCGCACGCTGACGCTCGCGCAGTGTCAGGAGCGTGCCCGGCAGGCGCTCCAGTGCGCTACTGCCGCCGAGGTGCGCGCAGGAGAATGACCCATGCCAAAAGCATTTGATCTCTACCAGTCGCCCGATGCGCCAGTCTCCGACACGGCGCTGACGTGGAATATGTATGGCCCAGGCGTCGAGAGCGTCGGCCGAGACGGCAGGCCCGAGCAGGCGCCGGTGCCCGAGCCGGGCGACGACCAGCTGCTGGTGCGCGTTGACGCCGTCGGGATGTGCTTCTCCGACGTGAAGCTGATCCAGCAGGGCGGCAAGCATCCCAAGCTGTACAACCGCGATCTGGCGACCGAGCCGACGCGCCTGGGCCACGAGGCTGCCCTGACGGTGCTTCGCGTCGGCAAGAACTTGCGCGGCCAGTACAGCCCCGGCCAGCGCCTAGCAATGCAGCCGGACATCTATCAGCAGGGCAAGAGCACCGCCTACGGCTACACCATCCCCGGCGGCCTAATCCAGTTCCACCTGATCGGCCCAGAAGTCCTCAGCGCCGACGACGGCGCGTATGTGCTGCCGGTCGCTGAGGGCCTGGGCTACGCCGAGACCGCGCTGACCGAGCCATGGGCCTGCGTGGAAGGTGCCTACACCCAGCGCCGGCGCCTAACGCCAAAGGTGGGCGGGGCAATGTGGATCGTCGGGCACAAGAACGATCCAACCGTCTACACCTTCTCTGACGGGCTTAACGCGCCTGCGACGATCATTCTCACCGACGTGCCAGCGCACCTGCGCGCGCTGGTCGAGCGCGAGACAACCGCGCGGGTCGAGATTCGCGATGGCCTCAGCCCGAGCGACTACTCGGCGCTGAGCGAAGAGCTTACCGGCGGGCGAGGCTTCGACGACGTTGTGGTGCTCGATCCGCATTCAGCCGAGCAGGTTGCCGCGGCGGCTAAGCTGATCGCGCGGCGCGGCACCTTCAACTTGGTTGGGCAGGCACCGCTGGATGGCAACCCGCTGATCGACGTGGGGCGGCTGCACTACGATTACACCGCCTATGTCGGCAGCCCGGGGCCCGATATCGCCGCCAGCTATGGCGAGGCCCGCAACCGCGCCGAGCTACAGCCTGGCGGTGTGGCGGTATTTGTCGGCGCGGGTGGCCCGATGGGCCAGATGCACGTCCAGCGCGCGATCGAGCTGCCCAACGGCCCGCGCACGGTGATCGCCACTGATGTGAACGACGCCCGGCTGGCCACGCTGGAGCGCATGTTCGCTGGATTGGCCGAGGAGCGCGACCGGCGCCTGGTGATTGCGAATACCGCACAGCCCGGTAATTCGCTGCGCGAGCTGGTGATGCGCGAGACAGATGGAGAAGGCGCCGACGATGTGATCGTCAGCGTTCCCTCGGCTGCGCTCATGGCCGAGGCCGCCGCCGTGCTGGGGCCAAGCGGGATGCTGGTACTGTTCGCAGGCGTGCCCAATGGCACCTACGCGCCGCTAAATGTGAGCAATGTTTATTTACATAATGCGCAATTCACCGGCACTTCGGGCTCGCGCCTGAGCGACCAGCAGCTGGTGATCGACAAGACCATCGCCGGCGCGCTTTCGCCGAACCGCTCAGTCGCCGCAATTGGCGGGATGGAGGCGGCGCAGGAGGCGCTCCGCGCGCTGATGGAAGGGCGCTACCCCGGTAAGGTGGTGGTTTTCCCACAGGCGAGCGGACTGCCTTTGATTGGTCTGCCGGAGCTGAAAGAGCGCTTTCCCGACGTGGCGGCCAAGCTTGGTCCGAATGACCAATGGACTGCCGAGGCCGAGCAGGCCCTGATTGAGCGCTTCTGGAAACCATGATCTACACTGTCACGCTGAACCCGGCGCTTGACCGCGAGCTGACCGTGCCTGCGCTGGAGTACGACGAGGTGCTGCGCGCAACCAGCTCGCGGATCGACTGTGGTGGCAAAGGCTTCAACGTATCGCGGATGCTCGCCGCGCTTGGCACACCCAGCGTCGCGCTTGGGTTCGCGGGCGGGCGCACCGGCGATACTCTGCGCGAGGGACTTGAGGCGATTGGAATTACGCCAGACTTTGTTGCGATCGCTGGCGAGACGCGTACCAACATCAGCATCGTTCCACACGACCATGCGCGCCATATCAAGGTCAACGAGCCTGGGCCGACGATCGCGGATGCCGAGCGGGCAGCCCTGGTTGAACGGGTTCGCACTTTGGCCCGCCCAGGCGATTGGTGGGTTCTGGCGGGTAGTCTGCCGCCCGGGCTGCCACCCAGCTTTTATGCAGATTTAATCGACATAATAAAGGAACTGAACGGCCAGGTATTACTGGACACTAGCGGTGAAGCGCTACAGGTGAGCTGCGCCGCACGGCCATTCTTGGTCAAGCCCAACGGCTACGAGGCCAGCCAGCTCACCGGGCGGCCAGTGAACACCCCGGCCGAGGCGCTGGCGGCGGCGCGGGCGCTGGATGGGATCGAGCAGGTAGTTGTGTCACTTGGCGCCGCCGGGGCGCTGCTGGTGACGGGCGGGCGCGGGTGGCTAGCTACACCTCCACCGATCGAGCAGCGCAATCCGATCGGCGCAGGCGACTCGCTGGTAGGTGGCTTGGTGTGGGGGCTCAGCCAGGGCCAGACACCTGCCGAGGTGCTGCGCTGGGCGGTGGCTTGTGGCGCTGCTACGGCCGCCCACGATGGCACCGCAGTCGGTACGCGCGACGAAGTGACGCGGCTTGCGGCGCAGGTCGCAATCGATCAGCTAGACTAAAGAACCAGGGTTTGAGTACGCTCAAACCCTGGTTCTTTGTTCTAAAGCAACATTACATCACTAATGTTGCTTTGAATGAAACTCTTACCAGGCTCTCATTCTGAGCACGGCTGCGCAGGCTATAATCGTAGAACTTACGCATCGGTGCGCGGTTTTTCCAAGCTCTGCGTGGAAAAACCGCGCACATACGTAGAAGGAGGAGAATCATGCCCCGCAGCCGCCGCGAGGTCGCCGTAGCGCAGCTGAGCCAGATGCAGCGCTACCTAGGCGAAGAAATGTATGAAGACTACCAAGAAGGGCTGATGACGCGCCGCGAGATGTTGCGCCGCGTGCTCGGGATCTGCGGCGGGGCTGCCGCCGCCGCAGCGCTGCTTGCTGCCTGCGGCGATGCCCGCGGTGCGGCCACGCCCCTGCCTGCGCCTACCAATGGCGCTACGGCGCCCACAACCGCGCCCACGGCAAACCCCACGCCAGCTACGTCGAGCGCGCCAACCAGCCACCCCGCCGCCACTTCCCAACCAGCGCCTAACAGCTCTGCGCCACTCGCCGTAGCCGCCGACGACCCGGCAGTGCGCGCCGAGGAGGTACGCATACCCGGCGATGCGCCACTGAGCAGCTACCTGGCGCGCCCAAGCGCCGCCGGCAGCTACCCAGGCGTAGTGGTGATCCACGAGAATCGCGGCCTGACCGACCACATCCGCGACGTAGCCCGCCGCGTCGCAAAAGCCGGCTATATCGCCATCGCGCCAGACCTGGCCTCGCGCGCGGGCGGCACGGCCAAGCTGGGCAGCCAGATCCAAGCCTTTTTTGCCAACGCAAAGCCCGACGAGCTGGTGGCCGATCTTAATGCGGCAGTCGCCTTTCTCGATCAGCAGCCCGACATTATGTCGGGTAAACATGGCGTGGTAGGCTTCTGCTTTGGCGGCGCATACACTCTGCGCCTGGCCGCAGCCAACCCAACCATCGCGGCGGCAGTGTGCTACTACGGCGTCACACCCGACCCGGCCAGCCAGATGGCTGCGACCAACGCGGCGATTCTCGGCCAGTACGGCGGCAACGACCAGCGCGTCAACAGCACGATCCCGGCGCTCGAGCGGGCTATGGAGAGCGCCGGCAAGACCTACGAGAAGCGTGTGTACGACGGCGCCAACCACGCCTTCAACAACGACACCGGCCCAAACTATAACCAGGACGCGGCAGCAGCGGCCTGGAAAGACACGCTGGCCTGGTTCGAGAAGTATCTCAAAGCCTAGGCACGACCCACCAGGTCTTCGGCCAGCGCTGCGGCGCACTTCTCGCCGCTGATCATCGCGGCGTTCAGGCTGCTGGCCTCGGTGAACTCGGCGGCGAAGTACAGCCCGGCCTGGCCGCTGCGGTTGTCGGGCAGGCCGGGGTGGCTGCCGGGCGCCTGGCCAAACTGCGCGAAAGGGATGCGGTAGAGCCGGAGCGGCTGGTAGCCTGCTAGCGCGGCCTGCGCCGTTATGTCACCTTCAACCATTGCGTGCAGATCGCGCAGGCCGCGCCGGAACAGCTCGTGGTCGCTCAGGTCGGGCACGCCGATCACTGTCGCGCCCAATAGGTGCTTGCCGGGCGGCGCATACGAAGGCGCCACGTTCGTCAGCAGCTGCGCATTGTTCACAAACGCGTCGGGCGCGGGGTTCAGCAGCAGCTTGGCGCCCGCGTACAGCGGCTGGTCGCCGGCATAGTAGAGCGCGATGGTGCCACGCGCCTGCGAAGGCATTGGCAAGCCGCTCAGCCGTGCTGCCTCGGGCGCGGGCGTCGCCAGCACCACTGCGTCGGCGCGTAGCTCTTCTCCATTATGTAACCTTACACCAACGACCCGCTCGCCATCGCGTAGCAGCGCCGTCGCCGGCGTGTTCAGCAGCACGCGGCCGGCGGCAAGCAGCGGAGCGGCCAGCTGCGCGCTGATTGCGCCCATGCCGCCGGCCGGCAGGCAGGCGCGGCCATCGGCCAGCATCTTGAAGTCGAACTTGAGGCATTTGGCGCTTGTGGCGAGTGCGCGGTCGAACAGCACGCCACCGTAGAACGGGCGGAAGAACAGGTCGATCGTAGCATCGCTGAAGCCACACTCGCGCAGAAACTCGTAGCTCGGCTGATCGGAGCCGTCCAGCATCTCGTCGATCGTCTGCCCGCGCAGGCTTGTCGCAAGCCGCAGCGTGCGCAGCTTATCGAGCGGCGAGATCGCCGGCGTCACTGCCGCCGCCAGCCGATCGCGCCACGCCGGATCGCGCAGCGGGTCGGTCAGCACCACGCGCCGCCCAGGCAGGCAGATGATCGCGCCAGGGTCGAAGGCCCGCAAATCAAGCGCGGCCAGATCGAGCTGGCGCTGCGCAGCGGGGTAAGCGTCGAACAGCACCTGGAAGCCCCGGTCGAAGGTGTAGCCGTCGGCGTAATCGCTGCGTACGCGCCCGCCCACGCCATCGGATGCCTCGAAAATTGTTATGTCAATCTTCCAGCGCGCCAGCATGCGCGCGCACGCCAGGCCAGCCAGCCCGGCGCCAACGATTAGTATGTGCATAGATCCTTCTCACAACACTGCTCCCGGCGCCATGATACCCTGTACCGCGCCGGTTTCGCAAGCGCGCGCGCTAGCCGCGAACGCGCCGGCGCAGCTTCAGCAGCAGCACTGTGCCGAGGATCAGCGTCTCGGCCGAGGCGGTAATCGCAAAGGCCGCCGGAATTGCGATAACGCCGATCTGGCCGACCAGCAGCGCGAGCAGCAGCCAGCGGCCGGCGATCTGCAGGGCGTTCGTCGCAAGCGGCGTCCGGGTATCATCGAGCGCAATCAGGCCGCGGGTTATCACCTCGGTGGCCACATAGAACGGCAGCGCGACCGCGTAGACCACGAGCACCTGGTACGTCAGCGTGCCGGCGGCGGCGTCGAACTTACCGCGCTCGAACAGAATGCGAACGACGGTGCGGCCGAGCGCTATCAGCGCCAGCAGAGCCGGGATGGCCAGCGCCACCACCGCGCCAAGCGATCGCAGCAGCGTGCGGCGCATGGGCAGCCATTCGCCGGCGGCGGCGTGCCCGGCCAATCGCGGAAACGCCGACTGGCCTACCGCCTGGCCAAGCAGCGCGATCGGCAGCCCTACGAGCAGCCAGGCGTTCTGAATGGCCGGCAGACCGGCCAGCTCGGGCGCTTTGGAGGCAAACGCGGTATCGAGGATGAAACCGGCGTAGTTCACGCCTACCGAGAGGCCGTTGGGTATAAGCAGCCGCAGCACCTCGCGCAGCCGCTGGTCGGCCAGGTCGAGCCGCAGTCGCAGGCCGCTGCCGCGCTGGCCTAGCCCAGGCAGCAGGATCAGCACCTGCAGCACTGCGCCGGCCACCACACCCAGCGTTGGACCATAGATCCCCAGGCTCGGGATGAAGCGCGCCGCCACAATGCCGGCGATCAGCGTGATATTGTGGCTCGCGACCGACAGCGCGGTGAGCAGGAACTGGTTGCGGCTGTTCAGCACGGCCGTGGCAACGCTGCCGATCGCCAGGATCAATGGCTGCAGCAGCATCACCCGCGTGAGCGCAATCGTCAAGCTGCTGGTGGGCGTGTCGAAGCCCGGCGCGAGCAGGTTGGTCACAAAGAATGGCGTGAAGACTTCGCCGACGGCCACCACCGCCGCGAACACCAGCAGCAGGGCCGAAAGCACCTGGCTGGTGAGCCGCCAGCCGGCTTCGGCGCCATCCTGCTGGATTGTGCGGAGCAGCACCGGGATCATGGCGCTCGAAAGCGCCCCGCCGGCGATCAGGCTGAATAGCGTGTCGGGCAGGCGAAACGCCGCATAGTAGGCGCTGGCCTCGGCGCCCGCGCCAAACGCGGCGTTGAACAGCACCTGCCGCACCGCGCCCAGTGCCGCCGAGACAAAGAACGAGGCCATGAGAATAAAGGTCGCTTCGGCAATGCTGAACTCGCGCGTCAGCAGCCCGGCCAGCCGCAGGCGCGGCAGGCGCGGCAGCACTGGCCGGCGGGCAGCGCCTGCCGGCGCAGCGCGCACGCTCTCGAGCACATCGCTGGCCTGTGCCGCGCCCATCCAGGCGCTCTCGGCCAGGGCGGTGTAGCCGCCCAGCACCATGTTTGGGGTGTCGCCGCCAGGCTGGTGAACCGCCTGCCCGCCTAACGCAAGAGCCATCGCTTGCCTCCTGTGTATATATGCGTGTTGGCGGTATTCTACGCGGCAGGTCTTGCTGCGCTCGTAGCGCGCTCGTACAGCAGCCTGCTACGTGGCCGCCGGCCGCCCGGCAACCAGGCGCTCGTAGTTCAGGCGAAACAGCGCCAGCACCGGCGCGAGGTCGTCGCCGCCACGAATGAAGTAGCTGACCCAGCCGGTGTCGGGCAGGATGTGGTGCGCCTGCGCGCGGCCAGCGGCAACCAGCTCGTCGCGGATTTTGCGCGGGAATGGCAGATCGGCCAGGTAGCTGCCGTGCAGGTGCCCGATCTCGTGGTTGTTGACGTGAAACTCGACCCCGCCAAAGCGGTGTGGCTGCGCGCTGACGCCTGGCCACGCCAGCAGCGTGCGCTCGATCGTTGTGGCAATTGTCTCCATACGTAGCCCTCGTACTCGTATCGCCGAACGGTTTTATCATAAACTGTTCGCGTACCAGGGCAAGCTGTTCAAAGGGACAGGAACAGCACGGCGCGGCGAGCTGAATAGCAGCTCGCCGCGCCTGTGGCTACGATTGCTTTGACGGTTTAGGGCTTACGCAGCTGGCGCGCTCAGCCTTCGTCAGAGGTGAACAAGTCATGCTGCCGCAGGCTCAATTGCGTACCGTTACACTCTGGCTATGCGAAGGCCTGCCCGGCAAAGCCGGGCAGGCCTTCGCATAGCCAAAGTTCGGATGTGGTACTAGATCTTGCTGCGCGCCTTGTCCCAGGCGTAGCGCACCGAGTCCTTGAAGCGATCCCAGGTGCCGGGGTTGCGCTCTTCCCAGCGCGTGCGCGCATCGCTCTCGATCGTGCCCCAGTCGCGGCCCTGGTAGGCCGGGTCGTTGGCCAGGTTGTAGCCGTAGCGATACACCGGCAGGTACTGGTCGTATGAGTAGCCGCTGCTGGTGCCATAGCTCTGGTAGTGCGTGCGGAAGTCGCTGTCGTAGCCACGGAAGCGATCCTCGGCGCTCTCGCCGACGGTGTCGCCCACGGCGCCAGTGACCGCGCCCGCAGCTGCGCCGGCAAGGCCGCCCGCCACGGTGCCGATCGGCCCGCCAACCGAGCCCATCGCCGCGCCGGTGGCCGCGCCCGCAACCGTGCCGCCGACAGTGCCGACCTTGCTGCTTTCCTGCCAGTTCGAGCCGGCCTCGTCGCGCACTTGGCGCGCGCGGTCGCCGGTATCATAATCGGCCTGGCCGCGCCGCGAGCCGATCGCCGCAGACGTCCGCGACCCAGTCGGCGACCTGCTCCGGCGACGCGGGGTCGCCGTAGTCGGCGATCGCCTCGGCCATCTCGCGCGCGGTCCCGAAGCGGCGGTCCGGATCGCGCGCGAACCCCCGCACGATCACCGCGTCGACCGCGTCGGCGATCGACATGCGCGCGTTGCTCGGCCGCTCCACCTCGCGCTTGAGCTTGCGGAACACCAGGTTGGCGACGTCCTCGCGATCGAACGGCTTCTCGCCGAGGAGCATCTCCCACACCACGAGCGACGCGGAGTAGACGTCGGCGCGGCGGTCGACCTTGCCGCCGGCGAGCTGCTCGGGCGCCATGTAGGTGAGCTTGCCCTTGATCTGTCCGCTCTCGGTGCGCTCGCTCCGGCGCTTGGCCCAGGCGATCCCGAAGTCGAGAACCCGCGCCACGCCATCGGCGCCGA
>CALLYN010000536.1 GCA_937858455.1 uncultured Kouleothrix sp. | reverse complement strand
GAGGGACGAAGTCCCTCCAAACCACCCTTTCAAACAGCTTCTTAGGCTTTGGTGGGGGATGGGGGCGGCGACGCCGCCCCCGAATTTCTTTTTTGTGTTGCACTGCGTGGCTTCGCCACGCAGTGCAACACAATCTATAGGTGAACAAGCGAGTGCGCCGAGAGCGCTCGGCGGTTCTGAAGCGCTGTTGGCGTCACCCCGCATGATCAATTGCTCTGGGCTCGGCTATAGGCTGTGCATAGCCCCGGGCCAGGCTCGCCAGCCGCGCAGCTACCTCGGCCGCGGGCACACTGCTGATAAGATCGTACGCATTCACAAGGTATGCCAGATACTCATCAGGGCGAAAGCCTTCTTGTGAATTGCTTGCGCTCACCATCGTGTTCCAGGCTTTCACCACCTCGCCGTATCGCCGCCACTCGGCCTGCCGATGCAGCAAACGCTCGCGCCAGGCAGCCTGCCCGCGCTCCAAGTTGGCCCACGAGCCCGGCGGGCATAGCGCATCGCCCCGCACGAAAAGATGATCGTCATTCAAGCGCATCGGGTACGTTTGGCAGGCCAGCGGCCGATCGGCGTAAATTCCGCAGCGGTAAACGCCGCCTCGAAGATGTACCAGAAATACGCACGGGTGGGTATTGGGCCGTGCCGGGGCGTGGCTGAGGGCCAGCCCATAGGTTGGGCCAGGGGTTTGCAGCAGAAAGCCAATATCGGTTGGCGTATGTTCGGGCTCGTACCGCAGAAACAACATTGGCGCGAGCCGTTGGCCTTGCACAATCCGCCACACATCGTAGCCGATCACGGGCACTGTATACACGGTGCAGCAATACCCGCTACATCCTAAACACGATCCGACGTTTGACGATTCGCTGCTCATGGATCATTCTCACCAAAGACTCGCGTTATCTCGCCGCCTCGTACACTTCCAGCAGGTATTGGCAGACATTGCTGAAGGTATAGCGCCGTTTCGTAAGCGCAACGGCAGTATTCCAAGCGCGCATCACCTCGTGATACCGCTCGCGCTCCCCAGCTTCCTGTTGCAATAACGCCGACACTGCCTCGCGATCGATCTCGGCCACACTCCACGAGCGGCACGTGCAGCCGGGTGCCGCATCGACCTCGATCTGACCGGCAACGCCCACTGCCGGAAACGATTGGCACGGCAGCGGGCGCAGGCTATGGATCCCGCAGCGCGAGGCTTGATCGCCAAATTGCAGCAGAAACACGCACTGCGCAGACCGGCTGCTCAACGCGCGCCGAGCCAGCGCAGGGTAAACCAGCGGTTGAGCGTGATCAAGCGCGAACCCGTGGCTGGAAGGCGCGGGTACCAGGCGCAAAAAGCTTTCGGGCGGCGCGCGCAGCGCCGTGGCGATCCGCCAGATATCCGCGCCCGTCGGCAGCACGGTGCGAACGCAACAGCAGTGTTTGGCGGCACAATGCTGCCATAGTATTGCTGCCAGATGTGCTTCGGTGCTCAAGCGGCCTTCTCTATGATCGCATACTGAAGCTGCGCGGCCACCTCGCGCGGGAGGGCTGGGAGGGCGTGGAGCCGCCAGACATCGCACACCGCGCGGCAGCGGCTACCCGGCCAAGCGCTCCTGAGCTTGCTCGGTCGTCAGCACGACTGTTTCGGTTGGCTCCCAGAGCCAGATCGTGACGGTGAAGCGGCAGTCGGCGAAGGCATCGGTTTCCGACTCGACCGGGCAGACCTCGTGAAAGGCATCGCTGGGGAAGAAAACCAGGCTATTGTCGAGCGGCTCGAGGGTCGTATATGTTCCAGCGCCCGTATTGCCGGTCGGCGTAACCCAGGTATCGTACAGCCTCAGCTCGCCGCCGCTGAAGCGCTTCGGCAGGTGGTGAAAGTAGTAGACGCACGAAATACGCCGGCCATAGAGCAGCGGGTTGCCGTTGTCGACATGCGGCACGAAAAAGCCGCCCCGGCCGTGCGCCGTGAGCTGCCGCTCAATACTGCTGATCGGAAACCACGGGATCCCCAGCTGCTGCCTGACGACGGGCAGCATCGCGCGCAGCCGCTTGTCGAACATATGCCACAGCTCGTCAAGGCGGCCGGACCTTAGGCTGCGCGATTTGCGGGAATGGTGATCGACCTGGCTTTTCCCATCGGTGCCAATAACGCCCGAGTCCTGAAAATCCTGCTCCCAGGCGAGCGCGCTCGAGAGCATACGCGCATGCTCGTCCGGCGGGAGGAAATCGGTGACTCGCACGTAGCGGGTGGTTACCAGGCGGCGCGGCGGGCTCGCGACCCAGCCCTTGGGCGAGCGCACCCGCAGCTCGGCAATGCGCGCCAGCTCATCGGCCAGGCCGCGAAGATTGTCGCCAGCCGCGTCGATCGCCCGGCTGACCAGCGCGCTGTCGACTATGTCGAGCAGCAGAGTGGCCACTTCCTCGCCCTCGGCCCGTGGCCCGCGCAGCCCAACCGCACCCGCCGCGATCTGGCCAATGATCTGCGGCATCTGCGCGGCCTGTTCGCGCGCCACTACCATGCTATCGGCCAGCGGCAATGCTGCGTGCGGCCCGCGAACCACCGCCGGCCGCCACACAGCCTCGGGCGCGTAGCCCCCGCTCACGATCAGCCCGATCGGCAGCGGCTCGGCCGGGCTTTCCTCGCGGATCAGGCGCAGATCGTGCGGCTGATCTTCGCTCCCTACCCCGAGCTGCCCTCGGTAGGAATGCACGCGTCCCTGGCCGTCGAGCACGGCGAACGTGTCGGAGTAGTAGACCGCGCCGCGCCGCACCAGATCGGCCACCAGCGTCGATTTGCCGGTCGGGCCGCGGCCGGGGATAACGATGCCAACCCCGCGCCAGCCGACCACGCCGGCGTGGACGAATAGCGAGTGTGGCGCGCGCCGCGCCACCGTCTGCTCGATGTCCCGGTGCAGCCACCAGTATGCCTCGTCCTCCGAGGCTGTGGCGAACACGCCCACATTGTCGCAGCCGATCACATAGTCGCTCGCCTCGGCCGCCCCCGCTGGGATGATCGCGCTTACGCGGTACGAAACCACGACCGCCGACGGCTCGCGAGGAGCCGCGAACTCGGGCGGGAGGGCCTCGCGCAAGCGCTGGCACAGCCCGAGGCCGGCTTCGTCGGCAAGGCGAAGCTCGACGCCATAGCAACACAAGGTCAAGGTCTCAGGTTGCATGTATTTCCTCATGGTGTGGCAGATGCGAGCCGGTGGCTGGTGTGTATCAGAATACCATGGACATTTTCGGCCTGCAAGCGTTTGGGAAGCGCTGCCCGGGGGCGCTTCTTGACAGCCTTTTTTCATTCCCGTACACTATAAAGGTGGTGGAGGCGACCCCGATAGCTTGGTGGTTTGAAGGCATAAGCAAGCCGCCGGCATGCGTCTAGTATTGCGGAGGGTGGACATGACAGCCCGGCGGGTTGAAGGGATCAGGCTCGAGCGAGCCGCCGAAGAGATCCTGGCGCTGAAGATGGCAACGTCCGAGGCTCATGCGCTCAATCAGAGTGCGGCGGTCGTTTTTGAACTCTGTGACGGCAAAACCTCGAAGGCCGAAATGGCCGCAGCGATCCGGCGCCGCACCGGCCTCCCCGCCGACGAGCAGATCGTCGATCTGGCGCTGGCCGAACTGGTCGATGCCGGGCTTGTGCAGCTGAATGCGCCAGCGCCGCAGCCCATCAGCCGCCGCGCGCTGATCCGGCGCCTTGCACTGTCGGCAGCTGCGATGATGACTCTGCCTGTGGTCGAGACCATCCTGTTGCCGCCGACGGAGTCGGCTTCGGCGGCAAACATCCCGGACGGCGACGACACTGAGCATCACCACCACAAGCCGACGAAAACGCCGACGCGTACGCCGAAACCGACCAAAACGCCGAAGGCGCGCAAGCAAACGCCAACAGCCACAAAGACGGCTAAGCCCACGAAAACAGCGACGAGTACGCCAACCGCCACAAGCACGGCCACGCCCACCGACGTGCCGACGAGTACGGCGACCAGTACGGCCACGCCCACCGATGTGCCGACGAGTACGGCGACCAGTACGGCGACGGCGACGGCCACCGACACGCCGACGAGCACGGCGACCAATACCGCCACCGCGACGGCCATCGACACGCCGACGAGCACGGCGACCAATACCGCCACCGCGACGGCTACCGACACGCCGACGAATACGGCGACCAGTACGCCGACGCTAACCTGGACGCCCACGCGCACTTCGACGCCGACGTCTACACCTACGCCGACCCCGGTAAAGTAAGGGCACGGGCCGGCCGATACGCGAGCGCCCGAAGTTGCAATTTTCGCGCACGAGCGGGGCGCTACTTTCTTTGTATCTGTGTGCGGTTTTTCCACGCGGAGCGCGGAAAAACCGCACACAAAAGCATGCTGCCGCAGGCCGCAACCTCGCCGCATTCAGGCAGCAACAGCGTGGCTACATATTGATTACTTGTGTTTTCTTGTGCGGCGCCTGGCTTTGCCGGGCGCCGCACAAGAAAAGAAATTTCGGGGGCGGCGAAGCCGCCGCCGAACCCCCACCATAATCCAAGCGCTCAGCCGGATTTAGTATTACACCGGCACCAGGCGTATCGCGCTGAGGTTCATAAGCGCGTACCCGGCCATATCGATCGCCCGCACAATCAGGCGGCAGTGGCCGGCGGGGGCGCGGAGCCGCCCCAACGGGAACCACGACGATAGCGAGAACCAGCTCCCGGTATTCCACACCTGCCCGTAGAGCTCATCGCCCCCCTCGACGCCGACAGCATAGCGGCTGCCCGCAGTTTCCATCGGGCAGGCATAGCGTACCTCGACGGCGAAGGTTGCGCCGGCCGGCAGCACAAGCTCCCAGCTCACGAACGCGCTTTGCTCAGTCCAGTTGGCGATCACTACCTGGTCGCCGTGATCCGAGGCGCATTCGACTGCGCTGCCGTGGGTGTGCGCCTGGCTCGCATGCAGCGTGATCGTTCCTGCCGGCAACGGCGCGCCATCGAACGGCGGCGGGGCGCCGCCTGCTGCCTCCGGCCACTCGCGCAGCCACGAGTAGGCGTCGGGCGAAACCGGGTAGCGCAGCCGGTTCCAGGTGTACGGGCCGTCATCGACGGGCAGAAACTCGCAGCGGTCGTAGCGCACGAGCGGCAAGAGGAAATCGTTGTAGCAGTAGAGGAAGCTGGACTCCTGGCGCTCGAATGCCCGAAAGCGGTGGATCAGCGCGGTGAATGTGCTGAACAGCGTGCCGGCGAAGACCTGCGCCTTGCTCGCCACCAGCTGCGTCACGAGCGCATCGATGGCCTCGTTACCTTGCGGCAGCCCGGCCATCAGATCGCGCATGCTCGGGCTTTCGCGCAGGTAGCGATCCAGAAAGATCGTCGTGCGGAAGTGCTGCTGGATCGGGCCGAAGATCTCCTCGCGCGACGAGCCGTCGGTACAAACCACCAGCGGGTCGTCGCGGTTCATGCGGGTGGCGAGGTTGGCCACGATCTCCTGGCCGCTGATCGACGCGGCGCGCGTGATTTTTTCCTTTGACAGCGCGTTCGAGACGAAATCATCGCGCCGAATGTGCACCGCGTTGAATTCGCCCAGGCTTGCGGCAATCCGGTCGGCTATGTCGCGATACTGCTGCTTTGGCCTCACGCGCCGCATCAGATCGACGACCGCGCGCCGCTGCTTGTCGTCCAAATAGGCGAAGTACGAATACAGGCCAAGGGTGTCGGCGTTGATGTGCAGATCCGGCGCCTCGTTCTCTCGCTCGCTCAAGGTATACACATGTTTCCGGCCGTTGCGGAAGTGCCGAAAGTGCTCGTCGTCGTCCGGGGGACGGTTGGGGAAGCAGAGTACGGATTCGTGGATCGGCGCCCACGCGCACACAGCCGCGCCTGGCACTGAGATCCAGGTTTTGAAGAGGTACTCATTCGACCATGGAATGGGGATATCGAAGAGCTCAGGCACCAGCATCGGCTCGAGCACCTGATCCTGCGGCGTGTCTATTTTGAAGCGGCGGGGCAGGCGGAAACGGTAAGGCACCAGGACGCGGCCAGTCAGGTAGGCCAGCGCGATCGCGATGTCGAGCGACATCTTGTTGTTGCTGTAGCCGGAGTAGTAGCCGGGGATGAACAGTCGACGCGTGCCCGGTGCCGCTGCTGTACCCGCGGGTTGCTGTTTCGCCATCCGCACGCCCGATCTCACTCTCAGCTTATGCGCGAGAAGGCTGGGTCAGCCCCTCGGAGATCGAGGGCGGGAAGCGCTGGGGGTTACCGTCGAAGTAGCAATTGGCGTACTCGCCATCGGCGATGACATAGTGCAGGAAAATCTGACCCATCGTATTCCCGGTGAAGCGCTCGCGCCAGTGGTCGGTCTTCGTGCCCAGGTAGACAGCGCCGTCGCCTGGCTCCATCTCGACCTTGTTATTCGGCGCAAACCACAAGCTGCCCTCGCCGCCGTCTCGGCCGAGGTGCAGAGACACGCTGACCTCGCAGCTCCCACGGTCGTGGTGGCGGATCAGTGTGTCGCCATAGAAATACAGCCGCGCGTAGCTATATGTCGGCACGAGGCGGCAGCCGGAGACCGCCTCGATCTTCGGCCGCAAGTCGAGCAGCAGCGCGTCCGTCTCGGCGGCATTCGTGACGCTTGCCGCGGTTGGGATGTGGTTGTCGTGGAAACACTCGCCGCGCCACTGCTTGAGCAGGAGCGTCTTATAGATGAATCGGGCGAGGCTCGGCTCGAGTAGCGCTTGAGAGAAAACGTAGCCTTGTTCGCGCAGCTCTGGGTTCATATGCTCGAATTGCCCGGTGAGGGCTTTATTCTTCTCGCCAGCTTGGGGATGCTAAGCATATTATAGCGTGAATTCAGTGCCCGAACAAGCTTCCACTGCGCTCGCGCGACGTTGGCTCTGGCCGCCCTTCTCCTGCTTTCCCACGCTCGGGAGCGGGCAAAAAACCTTTGCACTTGCCCTGGAAAGTTCTGTTGTATATAGAACATATGTGTTATAATGTGCTGAATCGGAAATGGGGAGCCGGAGGGCAAAGCCGCCAAACCCCACCATTGTTATTTCCAACAAATTCGAATACCACACGAGCTACACGGTGTCCTCCCGCGCGGGAGGCTTGGTGGGCGCAAGCCCTTCAAAATGATCTCTTTTAGCCGGGCGCGGCAAAGCCGCCGAACCTCGCCGCATAACTCGTGTGCTATCGCAGGATCTACCAGGGCTCGTGCAACGTCTTTCGACCCCTCCCCCTCCCCCCTCCCCTGCCAGGCGAGGGGGTAACACATCTGGCGGTGTGGTGCGGTCGCCGCCGCGACCGCACCACACCGCCAACA
>CALLYN010000535.1 GCA_937858455.1 uncultured Kouleothrix sp. | reverse complement strand
TCGTGGCCGCCACCCGCCAGAAGGGAAGTGCGAGGGGCATAGCCCCTCGCGCACCGCCTTTTCAAACAGGCTCCAGACAGGCTCTAAACTTCGCTTGCCAGTAGTGCGTGAATATCGGCCAGGTCGCTGATATTCACCAGCTGTACGCCCGGCGCGATCCGCTTAATCAGGCCCGTCAGCACGACGCCAGCGCCAATCTCGACGAACGTGTCGACGCCAGCGGCCACCATGGCGCGCACCGAGGCGATCCAGCGCACCGGCGAAGTCACTTGCGTCACCAGCTCATCGCGGATCTCGGCCGCCGTCGCGATCGGCCGGGCCGTCACATTCGACACCACCGGCACGCTCGCGTCGGCCATTCTGGCCTCGCCAATCGCCACGGCCAGGCCTTCGGCTGCGGCGCGCATCAGCGGCGAATGAAACGCTGCGCTCACCTTGAGCGGCAGCGCACGCTTGGCGCCTTGCGCTTTCGCCAGCGCGCACGCGCGCTCGACAGCCGCACTGGCTCCACTGATCACCAGCTGGCCCGGCGAGTTATAGTTTGCAATCACTACCGGTGCGCCCTCGGCCGACGCCTCGCGGCACAGCGCTTCGAGCGGCTCTTCGTCGAGCCCGATGATCGCGGCCATGGCGCCCTGGTGCGTTGCGGCCATAAGCTCGCCGCGCCGGCGCACCAGCCGCAGCGCAGTGGGCACGCTCAGCGTTCCGGCCGCCACCAGCGCCGAATACTCGCCCAGGCTGTGGCCAGCCACCAGCGCCGGCGTCGGGCTATACCCCGCCTCGTCCATCGCCGCGAGCAGCGCCGCGCTGGTGGCCAGCAGTGCGGGCTGCGCGTTTTCGGTCGCCGTCAGCTCTGCCTCTGGCCCATCAAAACACAGTTTCGACAAAGCAAAGCCGAGCGTTTCGTCGGCCTGATCGAACACCGCGCGCGCCGCCGCCGAGCTCGCGTACAGGTCGCGGCCCATTCCCACCGACTGCGAGCCCTGGCCGGGAAAGACGAATGCCAGCGTCATACGTTACCCTTCACCACAAACAAAGAGATAAGGAGACAAAGAAGCGGCGCTGCCTCCTTGCCTCCTTATCTCTCTGTCGACCCGTCACGGCCGGCCCCAGCGCACCACCGACGACGCCCAGGTGAGCCCGCCGCCGAATGCCGTCACCAGCACATAGTCGCCGGGGTTCAGGCGGCCCTGGTCGGCCGCCTCGGCCAGCGCGATCGGTATGGTCGCGGCCGACGTGTTGCCATAGCGGTCGAGGTTGATAAACACCCGTTCCATCGGCACGCCAAGCCGCTTTGCGGTAGCATCAATGATCCGCAAATTCGCCTGGTGCGGCACCACCAGCGCAATATCGTCCTTCGACACGCCGGCATCTTCGAGCGCCTGCGCCGACGAGTCGCTCATGCCGCGCACCGCCAGCTTGAAGATCTCGCGGCCGTTCATGTACACGTACTGGCGGCCTTGCTCGAGCAGCTCGGGGGTAGCGGGCATGCGCGTGCCGCCCGCGTCCACCGCCATCAAGTCTTCGTCCTTGCCCGAGGCGCCCAGTACGCTCGAAAGCTGGCCGT
This sequence comes from uncultured Kouleothrix sp., assembly GCA_937858455.1. Taxonomy (GTDB): domain Bacteria; phylum Chloroflexota; class Chloroflexia; order Chloroflexales; family Roseiflexaceae; genus Kouleothrix. The sequence goes on along the minus strand of CALLYN010000535.1, from coordinate 4,083 downwards.
AGGGTTCGTCGCTAGGCTGCAGTACCACCGCGCCCGCGCCATCGCCAAACAGCACGCAGGTGTTGCGATCGTTCCAGTTAATATAATGGGTAAACACATCGGCCGAGATGAACAGCACGTTGCGCGCCGCGCCGCTGCGGATCATGCTGGTGGCCACGCTCAGGCCATACACAAAGCCGCTGCACGCCGCCGCAATATCGAAGGCCGCCGCGCGCGCGATGCCGAGGTTCGCCTGCACGGTACAGGCGGTGGCAGGGAAAGGCCGGTCGGGCGTGCATGTCGCCAGGACGATCAGGTCGATCGCGTCGGCGGGCAGCCCAGCCTGCGCCAGCGCGCGGCGCCCAGCCTCACTCGCCAGCGTCGAGGTGCTCTCGCCTGGGCCAACTACCCGGCGCTCGCGTATGCCGGTGCGCTCGATGATCCACTCGTCGGAGGTATTGACTATCCGCTCGAGCTCGGCATTCGTCATTACGCGCTCGGGCACAGCGAAGCCCCACCCTGTAATCGCGGCATACCTGGCCATAGCAATCCCTTACAACGACAAAGGATGAAGGATGCGCCGCATAATCACGCTGCATCCTTCATCCTTTGCCCGAGGCGCCCAACCGCATGCTATTCGCTCTCCGCGGCGCTGCTCTGCTCGATCACCTGGCGCCCGCGGTAGCTGCCGCAGTTCTTGCACATGTAGTGCGAGCGCATCAGCTTATTGCACTGCGGGCACGTCACCAGCGACGGCGCGTCGAGCCGCTGATGCTGGCGGCGATTGCCACGGCGGTGGCGCGAAACTTTCGTCTTCGGTACGGCACCCATGTTCTAGCCTTGAATCCTTTCCTACGCTGTGTATCTCACGTATTATCGATGGTATAGCGCCGGCTGGTGCTCGCCGCCCGGCGACCCCAGCACCTAGTCATTTAGCAGCCGCTTCAGCACCGCAAAGCGGTCGTCATTGCCATCGCTGCTGCACCCGCAGTCGCCCAGGTTCCGGTCGGCGCCACAGGTCGGGCACAGGCCCTTGCAGTCGGGCCGGCATAGCGGCTGCATTGGCAGCTCGATCACCGCATACTCGCGCAGCGCTTCGCCCAAGTCTACCAGATGGCTCTCGTCAATGTAGAATGGATCTTCTTCGTCGGGCTTGGGCAGCGGCATGCCGGTGTTGACTTCGATGCGCGAGTGGAATTCATCACGGAAGTGCAGGTCGATCCGCTGCTGCGAGGGGGCCAGGCAGCGGATGCACGGCATCTCGACCACGCCTTGCGCGTCGACATCGGCCAGCACCCCGGTGGCCGTGCGGGTGAACCGCACTTTGCCCTCTAGCTGCCTGAGCGTCGTTTCGTCGTCCAGCGGGAGCGCGTCTTCGGCGAAGGTGTAGTTTCGCCGCCCGCCCACTTCCTCGCGGAGCAACTGCGCAACGTTGAACTTCAGGTCGGTCAATGGTTTGTGTATGTGCATGGTAGGGTACGCTCCTGCGTACTCACAGAAGCTGCATTATAGGCGAGCTGCGCCGCGCTGTCAAGCCACAAACGCCGCTTCTGGCTATTTCGAATTCTGCCGCGCGGGCCTCACCGCGCCTCGGCCTCGCCGGGGCGGCCCAGCTCGCGCAGCCCGTTCTGAACGCTCGCGCTTAGCCGCACAAGCCGCTGCTCGAGCTCTTCGAGCACCTGCCGCGCGTACTCGTCGGCGCCCTTGCGCGTCGCCTCGGCATCGCGCTCGGCCAGATCGAGCAGCCGTTGTCGCTCCGCTTCCACCGCTGCCAGCAGCCCCTGCTCTTCCATGGCCTGGCGCACGTGCGCCTGGGCCTCGCCAATCAGGCGCTCCTGCTCGGCAATCACCCGGCGGGCCTGTTTCAGCTCCTCGGGCACCGCCACGCGCATTCGATCAATAATATCCAGAATGCGCTCCTCGTCGACAAGCAGCCGATTGCCGAAAAACATCCGGCGGCCTTCGGCCAGCGTGTCTTCGAGTTCGTCGATCAACTGATCTAGCTCGATAGCCGATCACCCCCTTCGTAGAGCTCTGCTTGAATATGCCTCGGGCCTACTCCCTGCCGCGGTAGGCCCGCTGCAGCGCCATCACCACATGCGGCGGCACCAGCCACGATACATCGCCACCCAATGAGGCGATCTCGCGCACCGTGCTTGAGCTGAAGAATGTATACTGGTGGCCAGCCATGAACAGCACCACGTCGATCTCGGGCGCCAGCTTGTTGTTGATCTGCGCCATCTGAAACTCGTGGTCGAAATCGCGCGGGTCGCGCAGCCCACGCACAATCACCGATGCGTTCGCCTGCCGCACATACTCGACGGTCAGCTCCGAGTATGTACCGACTTTCACACGTGGCAGGTCGCGGATGGCCTCTTTCACCATCGCGATCCGCTCGCTGGTGCTGAACAACAGGTTCTTATTCGGCCGGTCGAACACCGCCATGATCACGGTGTCGAACAGGCGCGACGCGCGCGTCACTATATCGAGGTGCCCATTGGTGATCGGGTCGAAGCTGCCCGGGTACACGGCGATCGTCACGACTCGCTCCTTGGCCGAGTCGCAAGTGGCGGCCTACGCTTCGCTGGCCGCTTGCTCTTCGCGCTCGGCGGTCTCTGTGGCTATTTCATAGATTGAGAAGCAGGAATCGCCCAGACGGCGGAATTTGCGGCGGCGGATGCGCTCATATCGCTCGGCGAGCGCCACCCGCGGCGAGTGCCCAACGATCAGCAGCCCTTCGTCGGCCATGAGCCCCGAGGCGCTTACAATGCCGATTGTCGCTTCAATTGCGGGGTCGGCGTATGGCGGATCCATCAGAATTATATCATATTTCTCCATTGGATGAGCCGTGGCCAGGTAGCGCCCCACCTGCATCTGGTGCACACGCGAGCGCTCGAGAAAGCGCGTGTGCGCCAGGTTCTCGCGAATAATCGCGCATACGTGCGCGCGCATCTCCACAAAATCGGCCCACGCCGCCCCGCGCGACAAACACTCAATGCCCAGCGAGCCAGTGCCGGCGTACAGATCCAGCACGCGCCCGCGGATCGGGCCATAGCCCTCTAGCACCGAGAACACCGCTTCTTTGACCCGGTCGAGCATTGGCCGCGTTGTCATGCCTTTGGGGGCTTTTAGCCGGTGCCCTTTGGCCGAGCCGGTAATCACACGCATGGCTAGGCACCCCGCTCGAGCGCGGCTTCGATCACCCGCAGCGCCGCGCCAACAGTGCGGCCCTCGCTGTCTTTCTCGGGGTTCACGGCCGTCAGCGCCAGCGCGGCCATGTTCCCCAGGCCAGCCACCTGCTGCGCCAGGCGCTCGAGCTGCGCCACGCTCAGGCCCGGCGTCGTCGGGAAATCGACGCCGGGCGCAATCGCCGAGTCGAGCACGTCGATGTCGATGTGCAGGTACAGCTGCGGCAGCGAGCCAAGCGCGTGCAGCGCCCGGTCGAGCGCGGTGGTGTCGCCGCCAATCTCGCTGCTGCGCACAAGCATCACCGACGACGCTGCCAGCGCGCGCTCTTCGAGCGGGTCGAGGTCGCGCGCGCCCACCAGCGCCACATTGCGCTCGGCCAGCGGCTCCAGCCCGATCTGCTGGCGTAGCGCGCCCAGCCCACGCCCAACTGCGCACGCCAGTGGCATGCCGCCCAAGTAGCCGCTGATGCTGATCTCGGGGGTGTTAAAATCGCCGTGCGCATCGATCCACACTACTGCCGTATCGGATGGCCGGCCCAACCCCGCCAGCGCGCCAAGCGACACCAGGCAGTCGCCACCGTTAATCAGTGGAAAGCGCCCGGCCGCGCGCGCGCGCGCCACTGCAGCAGCCAGCTGCGCCTGCACCGCGCCAATATGCGCTTCACGCGGCTCGGGCGCCTCGGCCACGCTGATCGTTTCGCTCGCCACGTCGTGGCCCTGGCCGGCGAGCCGCTCGGCCAAGCCGGCACGCGTCAGCGCGGCAGGCGCGCGGCCCATGCCAACCTCAAGCTGGTCGAGGTTATAGGGAACGCCAAGTAGTGCGATGTTCATTGCTTACAGCTCATCAAGCGTGGCCGCGAACGCCGCCACAGTCGCCGCAATATCCGCCTCGGTGTGCGCCGCCGACAGAAACCCG
>CALLYN010000534.1 GCA_937858455.1 uncultured Kouleothrix sp. | reverse complement strand
ATCGACATCGGCACCAAGGAGGGTGCCCAGGTGATCACCGGCGGCGAGCGGGTCGGCCAGCCCGCTTGCGGCGAGAAACTCGCGGTACAGCCAGCTGCCGCGCGGGATGTTGAAATCGCCGGCCACCAGCACCAGCGCCTCGGGCGGCTGCGCGCGCACCAGGCCGGCAAGCTGCTCGAGCTGGCGCCACTCGACGCGGGCGTAGCGATTCTCGCGGCTCCAGTCGGCGCTGTAGTTCGCGCTCAGGTGGGTATTCAGCAGCGCGATCGGCAGCCCTGCGGCGCGCAGGCGCGTCAGCAGCACGCCCTTGTGCAGCGCCCAGTCCATCAGGGCTGGCGCGGCCACCACATCGCGCGCGCGGAACAGCACGAACTCCTGGGCCTCGATCGGCGCGCGGCTGAGCGTCAGCAGCCCGCCCTTGGGAGCGTAGACGAACGGCACGGCGCTGTGGTAGGGATGGCTCGCGGCGCACGCCGCCGTCAGCAGCCGCGAGTAGGCGTGCGCCTGCACCTCTTGCAGGCACACCACGTCGTCGGCGCGCGCCGCAAGCTCGCGCGCCAGCGCCAGCAGCCGCCGCCGGGCCGAGGGCGTGGGCACGCCAAAGCAGTTGTAGCTCAGCAGCGAGAGCGCCGGCATACGCTCAGCCGCGCCTGGGCGCGCGCTCGGCGCCTGCACCATCGGCCCGCGACTGCTCGTGCAGGCCGCGCAGGTTCAGCAGCGCCGCCAGGATCGCGCCGGCGCTGTCGAGCATAATATCGGTGATCGTATCGGTGAGTCCCGAGACGATCTGCTGCGGCAGCACGAAATCCGAAAGCCACTCGATCACCTCCCACAGCGCGCCCAGGGCGATCCCGAGGCTCGCGATCGTCAGCACGAACAGGATCCGGTGCTTGAAGAAGCTCTCCATCAGCTCGCTGTAGAAGAGATAGCCTGCCGCGAGCGTGATCGCGAAGATCGTATAGAGATGCGCGATCTCGTCGTAGGGGCCAGGCTGATTGTACAGGTTCCACGCCCACCCGCCGGCGTTGATCAGCGCCGCGATCACAAAGATCAGGTCGAACAGCGTCGGCAGCTTGCGCTCAAACGACACAAACGCGAACGATAGCGCCAGAAAGCCGGCCAGCGCGGCGGCCGCGAACCATTGGCGCTGCACCAGCACCACCACAATCGCAATCGCCAGCAGCGCCTGGCCGAACCACGCCGCCATCCGGTAGCCGTGCCAGTTCGTATTTCGCATATACTTGCTCCCGTGGTATCCTCTGCCGGGAACTCCAAGCAAATTATGCGCCGAGAAAGGTTGGCTGTGAGCACGCTAAACGATACGACGATCATTATCACTGGCGCCACCAATGGCATTGGCCAGGTGGCGGCGACCGAGCTGGCGCGCATGGGCGCGCGCGTGGTGCTGGTGGGCCGCGACGCCCAGAAGAGCGCGGCGGTGGCCCAGGCGATCACCGCCCAAACCGGCAACCCGGCGGTCGATGTGCTGCTGGCCGATCTTTCATCGCAGGCCGAGGTGCGCCGGCTGGCCGGCGAGATCCTCGCGCGCTACCCGCGCATCGACGTGCTGCTGAACAACGCCGGCGCGGTGTTTGGCTCGCGCCAGCTCACCGTCGACGGCATCGAGCGCACGTTTGCGCTGAACCACCTGGCCTATTTTCAGCTGACGAACCTGCTGCTCGAGCGGATCAAGGCCAGCGCGCCGGCGCGGATCGTGAATGTATCGTCGGCGGCGCACAGTGGCGCCACGCTCGACTTCGATGATCTGCAGGGGCAGCGGCGCTACTCGGCCTTTGGCGCGTATAGCAAATCGAAGCTGGCGAACCTGCTGTTCACATACGAGCTGGCGCGCCGCCTTGCGGGCAGCGGCGTCACGGTGAACGCCGTGCACCCCGGCCCGGTGGCCACCGGCTTTGGCCGCAACAACGGCGGGCTGTGGGGCGTGGTTTTCCGCCTGATCGCGCCGCTGATGCGCACGCCCGCGCAGGGCGCCGCCACCTCGATCTATGTCGCGTCGTCGCCCGAGCTGGCCGGCGTCAGCGGCAAGTACTTCTCCGACAGCAAGGCGGTCGAGTCGTCGCGCGCCTCGCACGACGCCGCCGCCGCCGCGCGGCTGTGGCAGGTCAGCGCCGAGATGACCGGGCTGCCCG
>CALLYN010000533.1 GCA_937858455.1 uncultured Kouleothrix sp. | reverse complement strand
CTCGGCGCGGCGGCCTGCGTCGGCGTGAGCAGCGTGCTGCGGCCCGAAGAGGCCGTGGCGGCGATCGACGGCGGCGCGGAGTTCGTGGTGACGCCGGCGCTGCGCACCTCGGTCATCGCTGCATGCGTGAACCGCAATGTGCTGGCGCTCGCGGGCGGGCTGACGCCAACCGAGCTGCTCGAAGCCCACGAGGCCGGCGCCGCGCTGGTGAAGCTGTTCCCGGCGCGGCTCGGCGGCCCAAACTACCTGAAAGACGTGCTGGCGCCGCTGCCGTTCCTCAAGCTGGTGCCAACCGGCGGCGTCAGCGCGGCCAACGCCCGCGAGTACCTGGCGGCCGGCGCGGCGGCGCTGGGTATTGGCGGCAACCTGGTGGCGAAGCAGGCGGTCGCCAGCGGCGCGTTCGAGCAGATCACCTCGGCCGCGCGCGAGTGCGCCGCCGCCGTACGATAGATTTCATTGGAAATAACAATAGTGGGGGTGTGGGGGGCTTTGCCGCTCCGGCTCCCTTATTTTCGATAAAATCTCATACGTTGCTGAAAGGAAAACCTGCATGTGCTACGACGACAACGCCCGGCCACCCGGCCCGCCCGGCCCAATCGGCGCGACACGCTCGGAAGACCTGGTGCTCACGGCCGCCGACGGCAACCGCTTCGCCGCGTTTCTGGCGCTGCCCGAGCGCGCCGCCAGCGCTGCCGTGCTGATCCTGCCCGACATCCGCGGCCTGCACCAGTTCTACAAGGAGCTGGCGCTGCGCTTCGCCGAGGTGGGCCTGGCGGCGCTCGCGTTCGACTACTTCGGCCGCACCGCCGGCCTCACCGGGCGCGACGACTCGTTTGAGTTCTGGCCGCACGTGCAGCAGATCCGTGGGGCAACCATCGCCGCCGATGTCGACGCGGCGCTGGCGCACCTGCGCGCCCAGGCCGGCGCCGGCACGGCCAGCTTCAGCGTCGGCTTCTGCTTCGGCGGCACGCAGTCGTTCTTCTGCGGCATGCGCGAGACCGGCCTGGCCGGCGTGATCGGCTTCTACGCCGGGATGTCGCGCGATATGGGCGAAGGCACGCTGCTCGACCGCGCCATCCAGCTGCGCACGCCCGCGCTCGGGCTGTTCGGCGCCGCCGACCAGGGCATCCCGGCCGAGCAGGTCGAGGAGTTCGACCGGTGCCTCGACGCGACCGGTGTCGAGCATACGATCAAGCTCTACCCTGGCGCGCCACACAGCTTCTTCGACCGGCGGGCCACCGAGTTCGCCGAGGCTTCGGCCGACGCCTGGCAGCAGGTGCTGGGCTTTATCGCCGGGCATAGCGCGGCAGGAACATAGCCCATGGGCATCACACGCGCCGATTTCGGCACCGCCGAGGGCGCCCCGGTTCAGCGCTATACGCTGACAAACGACACCGGCATCGCCGCCGAGATCATGACCTACGGCGGGACGCTGCTGGCGCTGCGCGCGCCCGACCGCCACGGCCGCACCGCCGACATCCTGCTGGGCTTCGACGAGCTGGAGCCATACCTGGGCGCGCAGCCGTACATAGGCGCGCTGATCGGCCGCTACGGCAACCGCATCGCCGAGGGGCGCTTCACGCTCGACGGTGCCACCTACACGCTGGGGCGCAACAATGGCCCGAACAACCTGCACGGCGGGCCGATCGGCTTCGACCGCGCGGTCTGGCGCACCGAGGTGCTGAGCGATGGCGCCGAGCCTAGCCTGGCGCTGCAGCACCTCAGCCCCGACGGCGACCAGGGCTTTCCCGGCGCGCTGGCGGCCACGGTGACGTATACGCTCACTGCGGCCAACGAGCTGCGGATCGACTACGACGCGACCGCCGACAGGCCGACGGTGGTGAACCTGACCAACCACGCCTACTTCAACCTTGCCGGCGCCGGCGACGTGCTCGGCCACACGCTTGAGCTGGCGGCCACGCGCTTTGTGCCGGTGAACGCCAACCTCATCCCCACCGGCGAGCTGCGCCCGGTGGACGGCACGCCGATGGACTTCCGCGCCCCCACGCCGATTGGCGCGCGTATCGCCGCCGCCGATGAGCAGATCGCCATCGCCAACGGCGGCTACGACCACACCTGGGTGCTCGACGGCGCGGGCCTGGCCTTTGCCGCGCGCGTGGCCGACCCAGCCAGCGGCCGCGTGCTAGAGGTGTACACCACCCAGCCGGGCGTGCAGTTCTACTCGGGCAACTTCCTCGACGGCACGCTCGTGGGCAAGGGCGGCCAGGCATATGCCAAGCATGCCGGGCTGTGCCTGGAGACGCAGCACTTCCCCGACTCGCCAAACCAGCCGCAGTTCCCCAGCACGGTGCTGCGGCCCGGCGAGCGGTACCGCCACACAACGGTGTTTCGGCTTGGGGTCGCGTAAAACCTGCCCATACGACCGTTTGTTGCAGTTTCGGCTGCGCCGCCCCCGAGGTATCGTTTGCAATGGCCTGCCCCGTTTCGCTGGGCAGGCCATTGCAAAAAGAAAGCGGTCAAACGGAATTGGCATGATCGGGGGCGGCGCCGGAAGCGCGGCGCTTTGACAAACCTCAGAGCCGCTGCTACACTCTGCACGCGCCACACGCGAACCACACAATCACACAATCAGGAGGCTTTATGCCCGCCTTCTCCCGCGACGAACTGCTGGCCGCGCTCGAGGCCGAGCGCTCCGCGCTGCTGGATCTCCTGCCGCGCTTCGGCGACGCGCAGCTCCGCGAGTCCGCCCGCGCCGACGGCTGGACCGCGCACGATATCGCCGCGCACGTGGCCGACTCGAGCTTTGGCCTGGCGCGCCTGGTGCTCGGCGAAGCCCCGCCGGTTCTGCCCGTCAACCCCACCACCGGCTGGATGGATCCGAGCGATTACAACAACCAGCGCCGCGAGCAGAACCGCGCGCTCAGCCGCGAGAAGCTCGGCGCGCGCCTGGCCGGCGGCTTCGACAACGCCCGCCGCGCGATCGAGACCGTGGCCGACTACGACGCACCCGGCCCGTATGGCCCGAACCACACCAAGGGCCAGTGGCTCCAGCGGATCGTCGACCACGCCCGCGAGCACCGCGAAGAGCTGGCGGCCATGCTCGGCTAGCCCCGCTCGCCGCCCCTACCGCACGAACCCCGCACAGGGGTTCTTTTTGTTTCTCCGCGCGCCGCTGCCCCACGACAGATGACACTGATATCACAGTTGCTCAGGCCAACTCCGTCTGATCACTTTCGTTTGTGATACCCCGCCCGGCGAAGCCTGCTAGGGCATCTCAAAAAGAAATTCGGGGCTGCTTCGCCGCTCCCGACCCCCACTAAAAACAGCACGTGTTCAGCCGAATTTGGCATCAGATGGACGTCAGATCAGCACAAGATATATCCCATTTGCATACATTCTATAGTATGATAGATTGTCGTGAGTGCCACAGCGCCCGCGGCGGGCTCGCAAGGCAGCGAGCTGCGGCGCGGCGCGGCGGTGGTTTGCGTTCCTAGGCGGCACCACACCAGTGCAAGTGCGAGGCGCACGCTGGCGCGCACACAGCGCACCGGCGCGCAAAGGAGCATACGCCATGCCCCAGGTAACCGAGCGCGCGGAGCAGGCCAGACGGCAGGCCCGCCATCTACAGGAGCTGCGACGCCGCACCCAAGAGCTCGAGCGCATGCTCGAGATCGGCTCGTACGATGTGAAGATTCGCCAGCGCCAGGCCGAAATTCAATCGCTGATCCAGCGGCGCGCCTCGATCGAGAGCGAGCTGTACCACCTGCGCCGCGCGCTCAGCCAGCTCGAGGGCAGCGGCAACTAGGCGCATACGCCCGATGCCGAGCACAGCCGGCAGCTACTCGGCAAAACCGCCGACTGCCGGCTTTCGTTCCATAACGCACTGCCGCTGATAGAAATATGGTTGCCATGCCCAACGATTTCACACCCGAGAGCGACGCCGCCATGCGCGCCTACTACCAGCAGCGCGCCGGCGAGTACGATGAGTGGTATCTGCGCGAGGGGCGCTTTGCCGGCCGCGCCGAAAGCGAGCGCTGGCACGCCGAGGTGGCCCTGCTGCGCGAGCGCGTGCAGGCCTTCGGCCATGGGCGCCTGCTCGAGATCGCCGCCGGCACCGGCTGGTGGACGCAGCACCTGGCACG
>CALLYN010000532.1 GCA_937858455.1 uncultured Kouleothrix sp. | reverse complement strand
CACGACCAGATCGACGTCGGCCAGCGTGATGCCTTCGGGCAGGCTGATCGCCGGCTCGAGCGTGTAGCTGCCGGCGTCGCGCCCGCGCGCGCTCACCACCCCCTGCAGCGAGCTAGGGTCGAAGGCTGCCAGCCGCGCGGCCGAGCCGGCCAGCGACACCTGGATGATCTGCGGGCTGAGCGACGCCGTGAGCCCGCCCGGCACGTCGACCACGCTCACCGGCACTGGCAGCGTCAGCTGGAATGGCCGCTCGATCGGCGCCAGCTCGATCTGCACCGTCACCGTTGTCGGCTCGCCGGCCGCCAGCCCGATGTTCGCCGGGATGCGCAGCTGGGCCGAGCGGCGGATCACCTGGCTGCCGCCGCTGATGTCGACGCCCTCGGTATTAATGCTCGACACCGCCTCCAGCGGCTCCGAGCTGCCCGTCAGCCGCACGAACTGCGGCTCGACCGAGATATTGCGCACCAGGTAGCCGCTGGCGGGCTGGCCCTCGAGCAGCGGCACCACCGGCACGCGCTTGATCCCCGCGCTCGAACCGATCGGCACCAGCACATTGACGCTGCCCGGCTCGATGCTGACGCCGGCCACTTCGCCGCCGTCGGCGCCGAGCGCCTGCACCAGCCGCGGCGAGTTGTAGTTGGCGGTCAGCCGGTCGATATCGGCCGTCACCAGCGCGCGGCTCACCCGGTCGACGCGGCTCTGCGGGCCGCGCACCAGCACCGTCTCGACCGCCTGGCCGCGCAGCGTCAGGCGCGGCTTGCCGGCCTCGAAGCTAAACGGCACATTCCCCGAAAGCTCGATCGTCAGCGGCACGGTGCGGGTGATCTCCTGCTCGAGCCGGATCGGCAGAAAGCTCGGCTTGGTCGAGAAGGTCAGGCGCTTCAGATCCGAGCGCGTGGTCTCGACATCGACGGGCACCTGGTGCTCGCCCGCGCTCAGGCCGGTCAGGTCGACGAGCGCGCGCAGCGAGCTTTGCTGCACATTCTTGAGCGTCTCGGTGTCGGCCTGCACGGTGACGTTCACCGCCGGCAGGCTGGCGCGCGGCATGCCGTCCTTGTCCACCAGGATCAGGTCGGGCGCGCGGCCCACCACATCGACCGGCACGCTATCGTACGAGGTATCGCGGTCGGGGTTCTGGGTATACGAAACAAACACCCACAGCGCGAACGCCAGGCCGATCGAAAGCATAAGCCGCAGGCCGGTCGAGCGCAGCCAGCTCACGTACCGTTCTCCTCGAGCGAAACTTTCAAAAGCCCCGCCAGCATACTGCGCAGGCGTGCCTCGTTGAGGTAGCTGACCATGCGCCCGTCGTTCATGAGCGAGATCGCGCCGGTCTCTTCGGACACCACCACGGCGATCGCGTCGGACTGCTCGGAGATGCCCTTGGCGGCGCGGTGGCGCGTGCCGTAGCGCCGTGGCCCGCCGACATCCTCGCTGAGCGGCAGCACCACATTGGCCGCCAGGATGCGGTTGCCACGCAGGATCACGGCCATGTCGTGCAGCGGCGAGTTGGGGTAGAAAATATTCAGCAGCAGCGGCACCGCCAGCCGCGAGTCGATGATCACGCCGCGATCGGCATACTCTTGCAGGCCGACCTCGCGCTCAACCACCATCAGCGCGCCCACGCCCTGCTGCGAAAGCTGCTGCGCCGCGCGCGCCACGCCATTGATCGTCTCGAGCAGCTCGGAGCGGTTGGCGCGGCCGAACGAGCGCCCGAACAGGTCGTTGGTGCGGCCGAGGCTTTCGAGCGCGCGGCGCAGCTCGGGCTGGAACAGCACCGGGATGGCCACGAACAGCGCCGGCTGGATGGCGTTGGTCAGCAGCCAGCGCAGCGTATCGAGCGGCAGCACGGTGCTGAGCAAGATCGACAGCGCCAGCACCACGCCGATGCCGCGCAGCAGCTGCACCGCGCGCGTGCCGCGGATCACCCCGAGCAGCCAGTAGAAGATCAGCGCGACGATCGCGATATCGATCAGCGGCTTGGGGTCGATCAGGGGGTTGAGGCGCGAAAAGACGCGGTTAAGGCCCTCGATCAGCGTTTGTAGTTCAGGCATACGTCAGTTCTAAAAAGCTGTTTGAAAAGGGTGGTTTGGAGCGACTGCGTCCCTCCAAACGTCGGTGTTTCTGGCGGGTCGCGGCCACGAATGCCGCCGCGACCCGCCAGAAAGGGATGCGCGAGGGGCGATGCCCCTCGCACTCGCCTTTTCACACAGCTGAAAACCCGGCATATGGCGCTAGCTACCCTTGGCCTGCGCCTGCTGCTGCTCGTACATACGCCTGGCCGCAGCCTGCAGCGCTTCGATCCGCTCGGTCTCGACGTTCGGCATTTTGGCCAGGCGGCCGTAGATCCGCACTGCCTGCTCGAACTCGCTGCGGCGCATGAGCGCATCGCCAAGCTGGTACAGGTTGTCGGTGTCGTTCTGGTCGAGCCCGTAGATCTGGTGCATCTCGGCGATCGCGTTGTCGAAATCGCGCATCTGGATGAGCAGGCGCACGATCTGCTTCTTTTCGCTGATCGCGTCGACGGTGCGGCCGGCCAGCGTGTACATGAACGAGAGCCACTGGCGCGCCTCGACGTCGTTCGGCGCAATCTGCACGATCTTGTCGTACAGCGTGCGGGCCTTGTCCTGCTGGCCGAGTGTCCAGTGCACCTCGGCGGCCTGCTGCAGGCTGGCGACGGCGTCTTTCAGCTGGCCGGCCTTGCGCTGCAGGTCGGCGGCGCGGTTCAGCCCATCGACGCCCTTGTCGAGGTAGCCGCGGCGGATCTGCATGCGCGCCAGCCGGGTGACCATGGCGATATTGTTAGGCGCGAGCTTGGTGCCGTACTCAAGCGTCTCGATCGCCCGGTCGAGATCCTGGCGGTTCTCGTAGTGGCTCGCCAGCTCGTCGAGCTGGGCCAGCGCGTCGCCGAGCTTGCCCTGCTGGAAGTAGACATCGGCCAGCTTGGTGTAGATCGCCCGGTCGTAGGGCAGGTGTTTTTTCGCGGCCTGTAGCGCCTGCTCGGCGCCGGCCATGTTGCCCGAGGCGGCGTAGGCTTCGGCCATGCGCCGCACCAGATCGCCCTGCGAGAGCGGCACGGCGAACGGAAAGCGCGCGGCCGGGTCGACGGTGTAGCTGCGGGCCACGGCCTGGCCGCGCTTCAGCTGCTCGAGCGCGTCGTCGGCCTGGCCGAGCGCGATGTAGCTATCGGCCATAGCCTGGTGCACCAGCACCGCCGGCAGCAGCGGGTCTTCGCCGTCGGCGAGCAGCGCCTCGGCCTGCTCGAACTCGAGCAGCGCCGAAGGGTGCTGGCCGGCGCGCTGCTGGATGATCCCCAGGATATAGTGAAGCAGCGGCTCGTCGCTCACCATCAGCGCGGCGCGATACTCGGCCTGCACCGGCGAGAGCAGCTGCGGCTGGCCCTTGAGCTGCTCGAGCAGGGTGGCCAGCGACTGCCACAGCGCCACCGGCTGCTCGTGCATGAGCGCCAGGGTCATGTTCACGCGCGCGATGCCGACCGGGTCGTTCTGGCTGTGCTCGAGCGCGCGCCGGAACTCGACCAGCGCGGCCTCGTAGCGCTCGAGCTTGAGCAGCGCCTCGCCGTACTGCGCGCGCAGCACCGGGTTGTTCGGCGCCAGCTGCACGCCGCGGCGGTATTCCTCAAGCGCCTTGTTCGTCTGGCCCATGCGGAAGTAGCTGGCCGCCACCATCGCGATCTGCTCGGCGGCCTCCTGGTTGCGGCCCTCGTTCTTGAGGATCTCGGCCAGGCGCGAGCGCGGGTTGATCGTGTCGGGCGAGAGCTGGATCAGCCGCTTATACACGTCGATCGCCGGGCGTGGCTCGCCGCGCACCATGTAGGTGTCGATCAGCAGCTGGTACTTCACCAGCGCCTCCTCGGGCCGCGACTCGCGCTCGTAGATCTCGCCCATGCGCAGATGGATCGGCAGGTACTCGGGGTTGAGCCGGATGACCTCCATGCAGGCGTCGAGCGCGCTGAGCATCAGGCGCTGCTCGATATACTTCTCGCTGGCGAGCACGTAGCGCTCGCAGATCTCGTCGAGGCCGCTGGTGTCGAGCGGGGTGAGCGGCGCGGCGGCCTGGGGCGGTGCGGCGGGCAGCGCCTCGAGCGCGGCCAGCGGATCGAGCGCGGTGGCCTGGGGCGGCGCGGCGGTGGCGGCAAAGAAATCGACGCTGCTCGAGTCGGCGAGCTTTTCGGGCTTCAAGAAATCGGTGATTGGCCGGATCTTGCCCCATGTCTCGGGCATGGGCTCTTCGGGATGTGCCGGAGCCTCGGGCTGCGGCTCGGGCATCGTCAGCGCGCCAGTGCCGAGCGTGCGCAGCTTGGCGAACATATTGCGCTCGGTCAGCTCTTTGGCTTTCTGGCGGAACTCATCGGCGCGCTCTTTGCCCCAGCGCTTGCTGTTGAGGAAGTTGGCCAGTGTCGAGTAGAGCGAGGCTGCGCGGGCGATGTCGCCGAGCTGGGTGTAGATCGACGCCGCGCTCTCGTACATCTGAATCAGGTCGTCGGATTCGGATTTGCCGATCGTCTGCAGATCGACCAGCCGGATGGTCTGCTCGAACTCCTGGGCGGCATCTTTCATGCGGCCGAGCGCCTGGTATGCCGCGCCGAGCGAGTAGTGCGCCGAGAGCGCGTACTCCGGGTCGGCGGCGGCGCGCTGCAGCGCCGGCACGGCGCGCTCGAAGTCGCTGCGCTCCTGGTAGAGCAGCCCGAGGCTGTAGAACACATCGCTGCGCTCCATGCCCATGGCCACGGCGCGCTCGTACTGGCCGATCGCGCCTGCGGTGTCGCCGGACTCCTGGTGGCGCTGGGCCAGCGCGATGATCTGCTCGATCGCGAACTGCTGCGAGCGCAGCGCGCCGGTAGCGCCAGGTGGCGCGATCGGCGGGGCCGCCTCGGCGGCCGCCGCCAGCGAAGATGCCGAGCGGGCTCGCTATCAAGACGAGTTGGTCAACTTGAACCTCAAGGTCCGTCTGGCCAAGGATGATGCCGAACAAAAGGCCATCCGCGAGCAGATGGATGCCGTCAATGCCAAGATTGAGGCAGTAAAGAACGCCAAGCGAGCAGAGTCGGAAGGCGCTTTCAACGCCTTCGTCTCCGAACAAAAGGCCAAGATGCAAGGGGAACTTTCGGCCTACGAGGCTACCCTCAATCGCGAAGTGGAAGCCAAAATCGGGGGCAAACGCCAGGAATTGGCCAACACCCCCCCCCCGAGTTCGGGCAAAGAGATTCCAGCGGACGTCAAGAGCAAAATTGAACG